>NZ_QPFS01000153.1:0-9860 GCF_010906995.1 Rhodopseudomonas sp. WA056
CTCGGCAACACCGCCGCCTCCAACATCTCGGTGATGAAGGCCTGCAAGGCGGCCGGCGTCGACGTGCAGTTCATGAGCAACGTCTGGGGCATGGACGAGAACGCCGCCAAGACCGCAGGCGACGCCGCCGACGGCGTGATCTTCCCGCTGCGCACCGCTGTGGCCTGGGGCGGCAACGCGCCCGGCATGAAGACGGTCGAGGAGATCTCGAAGATGTCCGATCCGTCCGGCAACGTGTATCGGCCGGTGCACTACGTCGCGGCGGTGTGCTCGGCGATGTACATGAAGGAAGCGCTCGACTGGGCCGCCAAGAACGGCGGCGCCACCGGCGAGAACGTCGCCAAGGGCTTCTACCAGAAGAAGGACTGGGTGCCGGCCGGCATGGACGGTGTCTGCAACCCGTCGACCTGGACCGCAAAGGACCATCGCGGCACCATGAAGATCGACCTGTACCGCGCCAAGGTATCGGGCCCGACCGACGGCGACCTCAAGGACCTGATCGCCAAGGGGACCATCAAGCTCGAAAAGGTCAAGACCGTCGACCTGCCGCGCAAGCCGGAATGGGCCGGTTGGTGAGCTGAAACCGCGCACGGCTGCCCTCAGCCGCGAGCGATTGGAGGCGCCGCATCCGCTTTGAGCCGCGGCGCCTCCGCTCCAAGGACCGTCATCCCCGCGCAGGCGGGGATCCAGTACGCCGCGGCGTCGCGATCGAGGTCTGGTGCACTGGAATACTGGATCACCCGCATACGCGGGTGATGACGGCGGTGCGGGGCGATTTGTCCCCACGCCGGACGCAGCAGGTTCGACAACGTCAGGACGCTCCATGACCGAAACCGCCGAACTCCATCGTCCGCACCCCGGCGCGTCGCCGGCTGCTGCCCCGCTGCTCAGCGTCCGCAACATCGAGGTCGTCTATGACGACGTCATCCTGGTGCTGCGCGGCCTCAGCCTCGAGGTGCCGCAGGGTGCGATCGTGGCGTTGCTCGGGGCCAACGGCGCCGGCAAGTCGACGACACTGAAGGCGATCTCCGGCCTGCTGAAGACCGAGGATGGCGAGGTCACCCGCGGCGAGATCGTGTTCGACGGCGAACGCATCGACGGCGTCGATCCCGACAAGATCGTCCGCCGCGGCATCTTCCAGGTGATGGAGGGCCGTCGCATCGTCTCGGACATGACGTCGCTGGAAAACCTGCGGCTCGGCGCCTTCACCCGCAGCGACCGCGAGGTCGGTCGCGACATCGAGATGGTCTACGATTATTTCCCGCGGCTGAAGGAGCGAACCGGGCTGGCCGGCTACCTGTCCGGCGGCGAGCAGCAGATGCTGGCGATCGGCCGCGCCCTGATGGCACGGCCGAAGATGATCCTGATGGACGAGCCGTCGATGGGCCTGTCGCCGCTGCTCGTGAAGGAAGTGTTCTCGATCATTCAGAAGATCAATCGCGACCTCGGCGTCACCATTCTCCTGGTCGAACAGAACGCCCGCGCCGCCCTCTCGGTCGCCAGCCACGGCTATATCATGGAACAGGGCAAGGTCGTGCTCGACGGCACCGCCGACGAGCTGCGCGACAACGAGGACGTCAAGGAATTCTACCTCGGCGGCGCCGGCGACCAGAGGAAGAGCTTCAAGAACCTGAAGAGCTTCAAGCGGCGGAAACGGTGGCTGTGACGGCCGGCGCTACGCTCCGCCGTGCCGGCGAGCGAGGTATTGCTCGATGTCCTCGATCAGCAGCGCCGTCGTCTGCGGTTGCACCAGCCGCTGCTTGATGCGCTCGACCAGAGCGCCGCGCTTGCCGCTATCCAGGGCGGCAGACACCGCGGAAACAATCGCACCCGGCTCGGACGACGCCACATAGCTGATGTCGTCGCCGAGCAGCTCGCGCGACCAGGGATGATCGCGGAGCACGAGCGGCGCGCCGGCGAGGCCGGCCTCGATCGCCGAATGCCCGGGGAAATCCTCACCGAGTTCGAGATACACCGAACAGCTCTGCATCGCCGAGCGGATGATGTCGGAGCCCGGCTGCAGGTAGGGCAGGAAACGCACCTTTTCCGACGCCGCCGCCTTGCATTTGGCGTAGTAGGCGCGGTCGTGATAGCCGCCGATGAACATCAGCGGGACGTCGAGATCGTGTAGCGCCTCGATCGCCTGCAATTGCTGCTTGGCCTCGTCGAGCACGCCGACCCAGAGCACGAAGCGGCCGACGCCGTAGGCGGAGCGAAACAGGTCATCCGGAACCGGGCGTGCGAACGCGGCGCTGATCCCCGGCGGCACCACCACGATCTTGTCGTGCGCGACTTGAAACAGAGTCTTGCACAATTCGGCTTCGACCTGCGTGCGCAGCACGATCACGTCCGCCAGATCGAAATGCTCCTGCACCACCGGCAGCGATCCGGCCGACGGGCTGAAGAAATTGTAGTTCGGAATCAGAATGATCGGCTTCCCCTGCTCGCGCACATGGCGCAGCAGGATCTGCCCGCCGCCGACGGCGGAGAAATGCACGATGGCATCGTAGTATCGCAGTGGCCGCGAGGCATGGCCGTAGAAATCGGCACGAACGCCGTTCTCGTTCATGTACTCGGCGAGCTGCAGAAATTCGGTCTCGCCCCCACCCGGAGCCAGGAAGGCATGATGATAGGTGGTCAACAATAACCGCATCTGTTCATTCCGTTGCTGCCTGTCGAGGTTAGACGGCTTTCCGGCCCACTGCCAAGAGACCGATTGACGATATACGGCAAAAAAGCCTAAGAGTTGCGGCGACTTCACCCTCATCGTCGCCGGCTCATGCGTCGTTCGCGGCCGGTGTCGGGTGACCCGCGAGTTTCGTGTCGCCTCCGAGCGCTTTCCTGCTCCGGAATTGCCGACACCGAGAAGCGGTTCTTCGGCGAGTTGCGGCATACCAACCGGACGGAACATGGCGAAACCTAAGTACAAGGGTATCATCCTGGCCGGTGGACGGGGAACTCGACTGTTTCCGGCGACGATTTCGATCAGCAAGCAGCTCATCCCGCTGTACGACAAGCCGATGGTCTACTATCCGCTGTCGACGCTGATGCTGGCTGGCATCCGCGAAGTGATGATCATCTCCACGCCGAGCGCGCTGCCGCTGTATCAGGAACTGCTCGGCGACGGTCATCAGATCGGCATGGAATTCGAATATGCTGTGCAGGCCGAGGCGCGCGGCCTCGCCGAAGCTTTCATCATCGGCGAAAAATTCATCGGCCGCGCCAATGCGGCCCTGGCGCTCGGAGACAACGTGTTTCACGGCTCTGGAGTCGGCGACGGCATCCGCAAGGCTTCGGCTCGCGAACGCGGGGCGTCGGTATTCGCCTATTGGGTTCACGATCCGGAACGCTACGGCGTGGTCGAGTTCGACGACAACGGCAAGTCGATCTCGATCGAGGAAAAGCCCGAGAAACCCAAGAGCAACTACGCAGTCACCGGGCTGTATTTCTACGACAACGACGTGGTCGAAATCGCCAAGGGCGTCCGCCCCTCGGAGCGAGGCGAACTCGAGATCACCGCCGTCAACAACACCTATCTGGCGAACGGCGCGCTCAATGTCGAGAAGCTCGGCCGTGGCGACGCCTGGCTCGACACCGGCACCCACGACACGCTGCTCGAGGCCAGCCATTTCGTCCAGACCATCGAGAAGCGGCAGGGCCAGAAGATCGCCTGCATCGAAGAGATTGCATGGCGGATGGGGTTTATTGACGACGAGGAACTGGAGCAACTGGCGCATCCGTTGATCGCCAGCGGCTACGGCAAATACATCCTGAATCTGCTTCGGCATTGAGAGCTGCCTGCCCTGCACAGCAGCCGCAAACGATACCGCCGGTCGATAGGCGATCGGCTTTGCCCGAGCGCACCACCATGAACGTCCTGCACGCCTACAAGGTCTATCGCCCGGACGTCGACGGCGGTATCCCAGAGGTGATCGCCAAGCTGACCCGGCCGAACGCCAGCGGTGACAGGGCCGAGATTCTGGTCGCGCGCGACCGCGGTCTGCCACGCCGCTATGTGTTCGACGGCTGCGAGGTGCGCGCCGTCGGCTCGTTCGGCCAGATCTCGTCGATGCCGATCGCACCCGGCTTTCCGTTCGCGCTGCGTCGCGCTGCACGGCGGTTCGATGTGCTGGCGCTGCATTATCCGTTTCCGCTCAACGACCTCGGCGTCGCCTTGGGGATCCCCGACGAGGTCGCCGTCGTGGTGCACTGGCATGCCGACATCATCGGCCGCGGCGCCGTGATGCCGCTGCTGACCCCGCTGATCCGCCGTACCCTCGATCGCGCCGATCGGATCATCATCTCGCATCAGTCGATCTTCGACGGTTCGAGCCTGTTGCAACCCTTTGCGGCCAAATGCGTGAGCATCCCGTTCGGCGTCGACACCAGCGAGTGGACCGATGTCGATGCCGCGCTCCAACAGCGGATCGAGGAGTTGAAGCAGCGCCATCCGCGCCTGATCGTGGCGATGGGCCGTCTGGTTCCGTACAAGGGCTTCGCGGTCCTTCTGGAGGCCCTGACGCAGATCGACGGCGAACTGGTGATCATCGGCGAAGGCGCGGAGCGCGACAATCTTCAGCGTCTCGCCGCCCGGCTCGGCGTCTCGGACCGGTTGCAGCTCCCTGGCTTCCTGCCGCGCGACGAGGTCAAGGCTTACTTCCACGCCGCCAAGCTGTTCACGCTACCGTCGGTCACTATCGCTGAGGCATTCGGGCTGGTTCAGATCGAGGCGATGGCGGTCGGGCTTCCCGTCGTCAATACCGCGCTGCCGACCGCCGTGCCGACCATCGCCCGCGACGGGCAGGAAGGGCTGACGGTGCCAATACATGACGCTCCGCGACTGGCCGCAGCGATCAATCGCCTGCTCGACGACCCGGCGCTCGCCGGCGCGTTCGGCGAAGCCGGACGACGCCGCGTCGCGACCCACTACGAGCAATCCGTATTCCATTCCTCCGTTCGGCAAGTCTATGAATTTGCGGTCGAATCAAGGCGAAACCGATCGCCGCGCGGGGAAACTAAGACTTGACTTGCGACGCCCAAAACGGACATTGAATTTCGATAGGCTCCAGTATGCCGCCGGGCACGGGCCTTTCCGAGCGGCCACGTCCCGGCATCGCTCCAATCCCTCGCGCGGGCACCGATGACCGATTCCATTTCCAGCGCCGCAGCGCCGCTCCCGGGCGCGCCGAAACCCACCAGACATCTGCAACGCGGCTTCACGCTGAAGCAGTATCTCGACCTGATTCTGACCCTTGCGCACAAGGAAGTGAAGGTCCGGTACAAAAACAACGTCCTCGGCTATCTGTGGTCGATCGCCAATCCGCTCGCCTCGGCGATGGTGTTCTACTTCGCCCTGCAAGTGATCATGCGGACGAATGTCGAGAACTATGTCGTGTTCCTGACCATCGGGCTGTTCGCCTGGCAATGGTTCAGCAACTATCTGATGGGGGCATGCGGCATCTTCCTGGCGAACGGAAGCCTGATCAAGAAATCGGTATTTCCGCGGTTCGTGCTGCCGATCGCACTGAACCTTCAAGACACCTTCCACTACGTGATGTCGGTGCCCGTGACGCTCGGGTTTCTGCTCGCCTACAGCCTGCCGGTCGGATGGGACATCATCCCGGGAATGCTGCTGATCATTCCCGCGCAGTTCCTGCTGCTGCTCGGCCTCGGTCTTGCGATCTCCTCGGCCAATCTGTTCTTCCGCGACATGGAGCGGATTCTCGCGATCGGACTGAACATGATGTTCTATCTGTCACCGGTGATCTACCCGATCGACCGCGTGCCGGATCAATATCGACCGCTGCTGCATCTCAATCCGATGACGCCCCTGATCGAGGCGTGGCGCGCGCTGTTCATGAAGGGCATCATCGACTGGCACAATATCGGACTCGCCTATGTGTACGGGGCGGTCGCGATGGCGATCGGCGTGTTCGTGTATCGCCGGCTGGTTCACCGTTTCGCCGAAGTCATCTAGGTCGAGCGCCATGAGCATCGCGATCAAGTTCGAACACGTCAGCAAGAGTTTTTCCGACCACACCTTCCTGACCGGCGGACTGAAGAATTACATCCTGAACGGGTTTCAGGCTTCGAAATACAATCGCAGCCACCTCGTGCTCGACGACATCTCGTTCGAGGTCGAGCGCGGATCGACCACCGGCTTCGTCGGCCGCAACGGCGCCGGCAAGAGTACCCTGCTCGGCCTGATCGCCGGGGTGATGAAGCCGAACAGCGGCAAGGTGACGGTCAACGGCCGGGTCTCCTCGCTGCTCGAGCTGGGCGCCGGTTTCCATCCGGATCTGTCCGGCCGCGAGAACATCGAACTGTACGGCGTGGTGCTCGGCTTCTCGCGCCGCGACATCCGCAAGCGGCTCGACAGCATCATCGACTTCGCCGAGCTGGCCGCACACATCGACACGCCGATCCGGTTCTATTCGAGCGGTATGCTGGCCCGGCTCGGCTTCGCGGTGGTGTCGCAGCTCGATCCGGAGATCCTTCTGGTCGACGAAGTGCTGGCGGTCGGCGACTACAAATTTCAGGCGAAGTGCGGCGAGGTGATGAAGCGGTTCCGCGCCGACGGCGGCACCATCGTGCTGGTGTCGCACTCCGCCGGCGACGTCACCACGCTGTGCGACCAGGCCCACTTCATCGAGAACCACCGCATCGTGTTCTCCGGCAAGCCCGCCGAGGTGATGGCGAAATATCAGCCCGACGTACCGCTGCCGACCGCGGTGCCGCCGGCGGCCTGAGTCCCGATCACGGCCAGCATCGCATCGAGCCGCGCGTCCCAGGTGTTGGCGCGCAGCGCCGGGTGATCCAGCGGCAGCGGCCTGCACCCGGCGTCGAGCGCGGCCTGGATTTCCGCCGCGAAAGCATCGGCCCCGGAGGCGATCCGGTGCAGGTTCGCGCAGTCCGCCAGCGCCGGCAGCGGCGTCGCCACCACACTCAGACCGGCCGCGAGATACTCGAAGAACTTCATCGGAAACATCGAGCGGGTGTAGTCGTTGATGAGCTGCGGCAGCAACGCGACTTCGCAGCCGCGCAAATATGCAGGCAGCTCCGCATAGGCCCGCCAGCCGAGGAAGTGCACGTTCGGCCGCTGCTTCAGCGCGGCGATCTCCTCGCTGTGCTGGCCCTCTCGCTCGTCGCCGATGAAGACGAGATGCCAGTCCGGCCGCGTCGCGGCGACACGGCCGATCAGGCCGAAATCGATTTTGAAGTCCGACAGCGCGCCCACATAGATCATCCGCGGCGACGGGATCGCCGCCAGATCCGGCGGAAGCGGACCCGGCCCGCGCGCCTGCGCGAAATGCTCGATGTCGGCGACGTTGCCAAAATAGTGGGTTCGCGCGCCGCTGATCGACACGCAGCGATCGTACAGCGCCCGACTCGTGACGAACACATGATCGGCGCGAGCCAGCAACTGCGCCTCGGCTCGACCATAGGCGTCGTGATCGACGCCGGGAATCGCGCCGAGATCGTCGACGGAGTGATACACCAGCGCGGCGGGATCGAGCGCGGCGACCAGCGGCATCATGTAGGGATGATAGGTCCACAGCAGCGGGCGCGCGCCGCCGCGCCGCCGCAGCCAGCGCAGAATGCGACTCTGCAACTGCCAGCGATTGAACTCGCCGACCAGCGCGTAGCGATGCCCGAGCGGGATCGTCAGAGGGGACAACACCCAGACGTTGTCGGCCACCTCGCGGATCGGCGCCAACCCGCTGCGCAGCCGCGCCGCCATCCGGCCGAGATCGAGCGCATTGAGTCCGGGCCGGCGGATGCCGACGCTCTCGACATAGAGCACGCGATAGCCGCGCGCGCCGAGCCGGCTCGCGGTGTGCTGCTTGTTGGTCCAGTAGCGGTCCTTCCAGTCAGCCGTGGACAGCATCACCACGTCGCGAGGCGTCATCGGGTGCGTTCCAGAATGTCCGCGATGGCGACAGCGGCACGGCCGTCGCCATATGGATTGGTGCCGACAGGCAGCAGACCGGCCTCGCCGCCGAGCCGGAACGCCGCGCGTGCCACGATCAGGTTCTCATCGGCGCCGACCAGTTCGGCGACGCCCGCCTCGACCCCTTCCGGCCGCTCGGTGGTCCGCCGCAGCACCAGCACCGGCACGCCGAACGACGGTGCCTCCTCCTGGATGCCGCCGGAATCCGACAGAACCAGCGTGGCGCGCGACAGCAGATAGATCAGATCGTCATAGGCGACCGGCTCGCACAGCGCGACGTTGCCGAGCCCACTCAACAGCGGCATCACCTGCGCGCGGACGTTCGGGTTGAGATGCACCGGAAACACGATCAGGCAGTCCGGATGCGCCCTC
Organism: Rhodopseudomonas sp. WA056; assembly: GCF_010906995.1. NCBI lineage: Bacteria > Pseudomonadati > Pseudomonadota > Alphaproteobacteria > Hyphomicrobiales > Nitrobacteraceae > Rhodopseudomonas > Rhodopseudomonas sp. WA056. Next base: position 8,324 of record NZ_QPFS01000153.1, read on the forward strand.
GCGATCCGCGCCACGGCGCGGCAGATCGCGGCGAGATCGTCGCCGAAATTCTCGCGGCGGTGGCAGGTGACGAGCACCAGGCGGCGGCCGTCGGCGCCGAACGCCTTCACCGGCGCGGAAATCCGGTCGAGCCCGCCCGGCGTGTCGAGCCGCGCTTTCAGCAGATGCAGCGCATCGACGATCGTATTCCCGGTCAGGTGAATAGTCGCCTCGGCGATGCCTTCGCGGCGCAGCGCCTGAAAGGCGCGCTCGGTCGGCGCAAAATGCAGCTCGGCGAGCGAGGCGACTATGCGGCGGTTGATCTCCTCGGGAAACGGGTTGTAGCGATCGCCGGAGCGAAGGCCGGCCTCGACATGAGCGACGGGGAGCCGCGCATAGTAGGCTGCCAGCGCCGCCGCAAACGCCGTTGTGGTGTCGCCCTGCACCACCACGCGGTCGGGCTTTGCCTGCGCAATCGCAGCCGACAACGCCGTCAGCAGCGCGGCGGTCAGGCCCGGCAGCGTCTGGTTGGGCTGCATGACTCCGAGGTCGAGGTCGGTGGCGAGGTCGAAGCTCGCCAGCGCCTGATCCAGCATCTCGCGGTGCTGGCCGGTCGAGCAGACGATGGTCGAAAAAGCCCCCGGCCGCCGGTTCAGTTCGGCCACCACCGGCGCCAGCTTGATGCATTCAGGCCGGGTGCCGAACACCACCATGACGCGTTCAGGCATGCTCGGCCGCCGCCTCGATGCGTCCACGCCAGCCGACCGACAGCGGCAGGCCGGCAGCACTGCCCTGAGACACCGCGAAGGCGTCCCGCGTGGAATCGTAGTCGATCAGCGTCGTCGATTTGGCGCGCATGAAGTCGAGGCAGGTCTCCTCGTTGACGAACAGGGTCGCCTCGCCGGCGCATTCGGCGGCGATGAAATCGAGATAGGCGGCGTGGATCGCGACCCGGTCGGCTTCGCTGGCCCAGCCATAGGCGTAGCGCGGCGAGAACGGGTGATCGAGATAGCCGAAGAACTGGCCGAACGCCTTGGCCTGCCGGAACGCCTGCTTGTAGATCCGGGTCGGATCGTCGCCGGCGAGCAGGCAGTCGCCGTGCAGCATGCAGGCCTGGCTGTGCGAGACGAAGCCGGCGGGGCCGAACGGCGCCGCGCCGCCGCGCGCCATCAGATATTCCGGATCGTTGGCGATGATGCCGCCGACGAAGCCGTCATAGCCGGCGCGCGCCAGCGCAGCCGGCACATAGGTCGGGTTCTGGTGAAACGGCGACACCGCATAGCGCACATTCAGCCCGCGCACCCGGCTCTCCAGCCACGCCTTGGAGTCACGGGCCTCGCGCTCGGCGGCCTCGGCGGAGCCGCCCCAGTTCGGCGCATGCGTCACCGAATGCGACAGGATCGAGCCGCCGGCCTGATCGAGGTCCGCCAGCAGAGCCAGATGCTCGGCGGTGTCCGGCTGATCGGTCTTGATCGCCACCGACAGCGGCAGGCCGCGGCCGCGATACAGTTCGAACAGCGGCCGCGACGAGGCGATGTCCTCGTCGCAGTCGAGCCGC
>NZ_QPFS01000154.1:0-9803 GCF_010906995.1 Rhodopseudomonas sp. WA056
CCGTCACCTCGCCGTCCGGCAAGACCCGCGAACTGACGCTGACGGCCGCCGACCCCGGCACCTGGCGGGCGACGCTGCCGGCCGAAGAGCTGGGCCTGTGGTCGGCGACCGACGGCACGCTCAAGGCGCTGATCAATGTCGGGCCGGTCAATCCGAAGGAATTCGCTGAGGTCACCTCGACCACCGAGGCGCTGCGACCATTGGTTCAGGCGACCGGCGGCGATGCGCGGCGAATCGCCGAAAATGGCAGCGTCGAACTGCCGCGGATCGTGCCGGTCACCTCGGCGACGATCTTCCGCGGCGACGGCTGGCTCGGCGTGCGGATGCGTGACGCCAGCGTCGTCACCGGCGTCGGCGTGCTGCCGGTGTTCACCGGCCTGATCGGACTGCTGCTGCTGCTCGGCGCGTTCGCTGCGACCTGGCTGCGCGAAGGCCGCTGATCACTCGCAAGACATCAAAATCGAGCTGCGCTTACCAGCGCAGCTCGCGGGTCAGCGCCAGCGGCGGGTGACCGAACAATTCGGTGACCGCCGCGGTGTCGAGCCGGTCGATGCCTTCGAACGCGTCGGCATGGATGCCGCGGGTGACGAACAGCAGATCGATGCCGTAGCCCTGCGCGCCGGCCAGATCGGTTCGCACCGAATCGCCGATCGCCAGCACACGCTGCGCCGGAGTATCGCTGCCGCGGATCTGGCGTGCCAGCGCCATCGCCCGGTCGTAGATCGGCCGGTGCGGCTTGCCGTAGAAGATCACCTCGCCGCCGAGTTCGCGATACAGTTCGGCGATCGCGCCGGCGCAATAGATCAGCCGGTCGCCGCGCTCGACCACGATGTCAGGATTGGCGCAGACCAGCGTCAGCTTGCGCGCCAGCGCCTGCCCCATCATCTCGCGATAGTCTTCGGCCGACTCGGTCTCGTCGTCGAACGGGCCGGTACAGATGATGTAGTCGGCGGCTTCCAGCGGCGTCAGCCTGGCGTCGAGGCCGCGATAGATCGAATTGTCGCGGTCAGGCCCAAGCCAGAACACCGACTGCCCCGGATGCTCGGCCACATAGATGCGGGTGAGATCGCCCGACGACACGATCGCGTCGTAGCAATCGTCCGGCACGTCGAGCTTGCGAAGCTGGCGCTGCACCGAATCCGCCGGGCGCGGCGCGTTGGTGATCAGCACCACGGTACGGCCTTGGTCGCGCGCGGTCTTCAGCGCCGCGCAGGCGTCGGGGAAGGATTCCAGGCCGTTGTGCACAACGCCCCAGATGTCGCTGAGCACGACGTCGACCGAGCCGACGAGCTCATGCAGATGCTCGACGAAACGCAGCGTGGTCATCGGCTGAATCGATCAGAAAGGGCCGGCGGCGCGGCGCACCAGTGCGGCATTGCCGGTGACGCGTGCCGGCTCGATGCGGCCGAGCGGGCCCTGCGGTAGCTTGCCTGGATCAAGATTGATGTCCTGCTGGGCCGGGGCGTTGGAAGCCGGCGCGGCCGCGTTGGTGGCGGTCTCTGGCCGCAGCGGACGGGGCGCTGCGAACAAGAACCCCTGCCCAAACCGCACATCGTAGTCAAGCAGGTCGACCACCGCGCGCTCGCCCTCGATCCGCTCGGCGATCAGATCGATGCCGAAGCGGCCGAGCAGGTCCGACAGATCGACCGGATGGATGTCGGCCGACGCGGTGTCGTGCGCTGCGAGCAGCAGCGACGCCGGCACCTTGATGAAGCGGACACCGCGGTCAGCCAGCTCGCGCGGTTCGAACCGCAGATCGGTGACATGGTCGATCGAGAACCGGTAGCCGCGCTGCGCCAGCGCCGCGAGGTGCTCGGCCTCGACCGGACCGAGGTTACGCAGGGTGCTCTGCTTGAATTCGAGCAGCAGCGACGGCGCCAGCGCGCGGTTAGCCTCGAGGAAGTCGAGGCACTGCGCGAACGCCGCAGGATCGGCGAGCGTGGCGCCGGAAATGTTGACGAACAGCCCGACCTCTTTGTTACGCACCAGCAGCCGCCGCACCACCTGCACGGCACGCAGCAGGATAGCGTGATCGATCCGCCCCATCAGCCCGGCGGCCTCCGCGATCGGCAGATAGCTGTCGGCGCCGATCGTCTGGTCGGCCTCGTCGCGCAGCCGGGTCACCACCTCATAGGCGCGCACCTTGCGCTGCGGCAGCGTAACCATCGGCTGCAGATAAAGATCGAACCGCTCCGCCTCGACGGCGCTTCTCACCGCCGGCAGCAGCCGGAGACCATCCGGCGCGGGGGCGGTCATAGCGGTTGCGGCGGCCGGGACGGCCACTTCGGGCGGCAGTTCGTCCCGCGCAACGCGCGGGGCGGCCTCGGGATCAGTCACCGTCGAAGCGGCCGCAGCCGGAACGGCGGCAGACGTCGGGGCTGGGACTGGGGCCGGGACGGGCACCGTGGCCGGGACCGGTTCTCCCAGCTCCAGCGGCGGCACCGCCTCCGGGCGGATCACGCTGCGCGCCGCGGCGTTCAGTAATTCCTCATGGGTGGCAACCGATACCGCGAGCTGCTGTACCAGGGTGCCCAATTCGCCGATTTCGTCTGAAACGTGCTTGACGCGGTCGTTATGGACCGATTGCGACGAGACCAACTTGGCCTCGACCACGGCCAGCCGGCGGCCGAACTCACCGACCTGGCGGGCAAGATCAGCCGTACCGCGCGACAGGTCGGCGATCTGGTGGCCGGCCTCGGCTCGGTCGCGGATTCGCAGTGAGACCGCCTGATACAGCACGAACAGGGTCAGCGCCGTCAGGCCGACCAGCGCCGCCTGCGCCATGCTGAATCCGGCCACCGCATACACCACCATGCCGAGCGAGGTGGCGATCAGCACCATGCAGACGGCGATGAAAATGGTCGAGATACGGATCATTTAAGCCGGTGGTTGCCTGCCGATCCGCCATCTTTGTCGATTCGGCGGACGAGTCCACTGGATTCGTCCGCCATCCCAAGGGGATATCGGGCGGATGTCAGGCGACCGCGCGGATCACCTTGCCGACCTTGTCGACGATCTCGCCGATCTGGTCCTCGCTGAGGATCAGCGGCGGGGTCAGCGCCAGAGTGTCGCCGGCGATCCGCAGCATCAGTTCGTGATCGTGGAAACCGGCGTTCATCGCTTCGAATCCGCGCTTGCCGGGCGCATCGGCGAGCGGGGCGAGATCGATGCCCGCGGTCAGGCCGACGGTGCGGATGTCGACCACGTTCGGGGCGTCCTTCAGCGACATCACCGCCTCGGCGAACTTCGGCTCCAGCGCGTGAGCGCGCTCGAACAGCTTCTCGTCGCGGTAGATGTCGAGGGTGGCGATGCCGGCCGCGCAGGCCAGCGGATGCGCCGAATAGGTGTAGCCGTGGGCAAGTTCCACCGCGTGCTCGGGCCCGGTCATGAACGCGTCGTGGATTTCGGCCGACGTGATCACGCCGCCCATCGGCACCGCACCGTTGGTGACGCCCTTGGCGAAGGTGATCATGTCCGGGGTGACGCCGTAGCGCTCGGCCGCGAAGGCATAGCCGAGACGGCCGTAGCCAGTGATGACCTCGTCGAAGATCAGCAGGATGCCGTGCTTCTTGGTGATCTCGCGCAGGCGCTTGAGGTAGCCCTTCGGCGCCGGCAGCACGCCGGTGGAGCCGGCCATCGGCTCGACGATCACCGCCGCGATGGTGTTGGCGCCGTGCAGGTTGACGAGGCCCTCGAGCGCGTCGGCGAAGTGCGCGCCGTACTCCGGTTCGCCCTTGGTAAAGGCCTGCTTGTCGCGATCATAAGTCGCAGGCAGATGGTCGACGCCGTTGAGCAGCGGACCGAACATCTTGCGGTTGTTGCCGATGCCGCCAACCGCGGTGCCGCCGAAGCCGACGCCGTGATAGCCGCGCTCGCGACCGATCAGCCGGGTGCGCGAGCCCTGGCCCTTGAGCTGCTGATACGCCACCGCGATCTTCAGCGCGGTGTCGCCGGCTTCCGAGCCGGAATTGCAGAAGAATACGTGATCGAGCCCTTCCGGCGCCAGATCGGCGATCCGGCTGGCGAGCTCGAACGCCTTCGGCTGGCCGAACTGGAACGGCGGCGAGAAGTCGAGCTCGTCGGCCTGTGCCTTGATCGCCTCGGCGATCTCCTTGCGGCCGTGGCCCGCATTGGTGCACCACATGCCGGATGCGGCGTCGATGATCCTGCGCCCCTCGGTGGTGATGTAGTGCATGCCCTCGGCGCCCGCGACCATTTTCGGCGCGCGCTTGAAGGCCCGGTTCGCGGTGAACGGCATCCAGAACGCGTTGAGATCGTTCGGCGCGTTGACGGCGGACGTGGGCTTGATCTTGTCTAACATGGGGCTCCTCATGCACTGCGCGGCCGGGGGTGAAAGGCGCGGCACGGTACCAGCTTCACGCCCTGACGGGAACGCCGCGAGCCAGCAAATTTCCGTGGGGCTTCCATCTGTTAATGGACGCCGGCGGCGAGGGATTTGCGCTGGATCATGCAACCCCGCCTTGCTGCGGCGGACAGCGGCTGATACCAACCCGGCCCTGAGTTGAAAGGCGATCATGGCTGAGAAACCGAAAAAACCCTCGAAACTGCGCGCCCGGTTGCCGCGCGGCCTCGCCGATCGCGGCCCGGCCGAGATCGCGGCGACGCGCGCGATGGTGGAGAAGATCCGCGAGGTGTACGAACGCTACGGCTTCGAGCCGGTCGAAACCCCGGCGTTCGAATACACCGACGCGCTCGGCAAGTTCCTGCCCGATCAGGACCGCCCCAACGAGGGCGTGTTCTCGCTGCAGGACGACGATGAGCAGTGGATCAGCCTGCGCTACGATCTCACCGCCCCGCTCGCCCGCTACGTCGCCGAGAATTTTGATGCACTGCCGAAGCCGTATCGCAGCTACCGGTTCGGCTGGGTGTTCCGCAACGAGAAACCCGGCCCCGGCCGCTTCCGCCAGTTCATGCAGTTCGACGCCGACACCGTCGGCGCCCCCACCACCGCCGCCGACGCCGAGATGTGCATGATGGCGGCGGATACCATGGAAGCGCTCGGCATCCCGCGCGGCAGCTATGTGGTGAAGGTGAATAACCGGAAGGTGCTGGATGGCATCCGCGAAGCGCAGGGAATCGACAGCGACGCGCAATGGCTCACCGTGATGCGCGCCATCGACAAGGCCGACAAATTTCCGATTAAGGACATCGTTCAGTTACTTGGCCCCGGACGTTGGGACGGCGGCGAGGAAGGCAAAGGCGACTTCACCAAAGGCGCCGGCCTCAACCAGACGCAGACCGATGCGATCATCAGCTTCATCGGCGACAAGGATTCCGTCGCCAGCATGCAGGGCGCTGACAATCAGTCGACCGTGGCCAACATGCGCGCGCGCGTCGAAGGCTCGAAGACTGGTAGCGATGGCGTTGCCGAACTCGCCACCATCGCTGAGCTGGCCGACGCTGGCGGCTACGGCGATTGTGTGAAGATCGATCCCTCCGTCGTCCGCGGCCTCGAATACTACACCGGCCCGGTCTATGAGGTCGAACTCCTGCTCGACACCAAGGACGAGAAAGGCCGCCCGGTGCGGTTCGGCTCGGTCGGCGGCGGCGGGCGCTACGACGGCCTGGTGTCGCGCTTCCGCGGCGAGCCGGTGCCGGCGACCGGGTTCTCGATCGGCGTGTCGAGGCTGCAGGCGGCGCTGACGCTGATCGGCCAGCTCGACAACAAGCCCCAGCCCGGCCCCGTCGTCGTCACCGTGTTCGGCGGCGACATAGCCGGTTATCAAAAGATGGTCGCGAGCCTGCGCCAAGCCGGCATCCGCGCCGAGCTGTATTTGGGCAATCCCAAGCACTCGCTCGGCCAGCAGATGAAATACGCCGACAAGCGCAACTCGCCCTGCGCCATCATCCAGGGCTCGGATGAGAACGCGCAAGGAATCGTGCAGATCAAGGACCTGATCCTGGGCGCCGAACTGGCGTCGCTGGAGAAGGACCGCGACGAGTACTTGAAGAAGCAGGCCGAGGCGCAGTTTTCCTGCAAGGAGGATGAACTGGTTGCCAAGGTGCAGGAGCTGCTGCAGCGCCGCGGTGTGAGCTGGAATTAGTTGTCCAGCGAGGCATCAGCCCTCATGGTGAGGAGCCCGGCGGAGCGCAGCGAAGCCGGGCGTCTCGAACCATGAGGCCGAGGTTTCGCCACAACGCGTGTGGCCCATCCTTCGAGACGCCCGTCTGCGCTCTGCGAGAGCCGCCAGGCTCCTCAGGATGAGGACGAACTGAGACAACTGTGAGATTCCGGGTTCGCCCACTGCGTGAGCGCCCGGAATGACAACAACAAAGACCAAGCAAGAAGGGAGAAACCACCGATGCCCGAGATCACCGTTAACATGGCTATGGGCCGCACCGACGAGCAGAAGGCCGGGATGATGCGCGACATCACCACGGCGCTGGTGACTCATCTCGGCGTCGCCGCCGAGGACGTGGTGATCCAGATCAACGAAGCGCCGCTCACCAACAAGATGAAGGGCGGCAAGACCTTCGTCGAGCGCAAGGCGGCACAGGCGAAGTAAGCGCATCACGCAGCCCTCTCGTTCGTCATTCCGGGCTCGCGCAGCTTCGCTGCGCGCCCCGCAATGACGAACGTTGAGTCATCGCCAAGAAGCACGAAGAGGCCCCATGGACGCGCGCGATATTCTCTCTGTCGGCATGAGCGCCGAGCGGCTGACCACGGTGACGCAGGACGTCACCGTGCAGCATTTCGTGCCGTACATGCCCGCCGTGTTCGCCACCCCGCTGATGATCCTGGAGATGGAGATGGCTTCCGGCGAGGCGATCATGCCGAAGCTGCCGGCCGGCTGGATCACGGTCGGCAGCGAGGTCGACATCCGGCATCTGGCGCCGGCCTTCGTCGGCCAGACGGTGCGAACCACGGCGACGGTGAGCGCGGTGGAGCGGCGGGCGATCCGGTTCGAGGTCGCCTCGTACGTCGGTGACCGCAAGATCGGCGACGGCCGCCACGCCCGCGGCCTGGTTCAGGCCACGCTGTTCACCCGCCGGTTCGCCGAGGGCTGAGCCCACATCCTTCCGGTGCCCCATAAAAGACAAACGCGCCCCCGATCGGGAGCGCGTCGCCAAATCTGCGGACGGTCGGAAGGCCGGCGGTCAAGCCGCGACGTGATCCGGGAAGACCGCCTCGATCTTGGTCTTCAGCGTCGCCGCGTTGAACGGCTTGACGATGTAGTTGTTGACGCCGGCCTTCTTGGCCGCGATCACGTTCTCGGTCTTGGATTCCGCCGTGATCATGATGAACGGGGTCTGCGACAGGTTGGGGTCGGCGCGGACTTCCTTCAACAGGTCGTAGCCGGTCATCGGCTCCATGTTCCAGTCCGAGATCACCAGGCCGTACTTCTTGGTGCGCATCTTGGCGAGCGCAGCCGAACCGTCGCTGGCGTCGTCGATATTCTCGAAACCGAGCTGCTTGAGAAGATTACGAATGATCCGGATCATGGTGCTGTAATCGTCCACCACCAGAACCGACATCGACAAATCAACCGCCATCTTCAACTCCCCAAGGCGCCGCAGGGTGGCTCCGAGGCCATCCTTTCGGCCGGCTAATGCAGGTTCTCCTGAAAGTCCACGCGTACAACCGCAGGTCTTTCGCCAAGCCAAGAACTAGCACCCGGGGTTAAACAGCGCGTTAATCGGCACCGCCACCCGGTTCCGGCCAGATTCCGCAGCTCCATCAAAGTACTTGAAAAGCAGCCAGATTTGGAACCGGGGCCGGTCCCGGTATTCCTACTGGGGGAAAACCCGGCGTTCCCGCCGGCCGTGATCGCCGCACCGCAAGCCGGGCCGCCGCGGCGCGGGCGGGGCCGTGCGGAAGCGTGTCCGAGCGGCGCGGACACCGGCTCGCATGAAGAAAAACGCATCAGGACAAAGCAGCCGCTCCGGTTCTGATTTGATCAGGCCTGGAAGTGCTTTAGGGATCGGGACATGAATTATCGCCACGCCTTCCACGCCGGCAATTTTGCCGACGTCATCAAACATCTCGTGCTGGTCCGGATCCTGACCTATCTGCACGACAAGCCGGCCGCCTTCCGGGTGATCGACACCCATGCCGGCGCCGGTCTGTACGACCTGACCAGCGACGAGGCCCGCCGCGGCGGCGAGTGGGCGACCGGCATCGCCCGGGTGATACAGGCCCGGTTCTCGGACGACGCCTACCCGCTGATCGCGCCGTATCTCGACATCGTCCGGGCGTTCAATCCGCAGCGCGACCTGACCGCCTATCCGGGCTCGCCGCTGATCGCCCGCGCCCTGCTCCGCCCACAGGACAGCCTGGTGGCCTGCGAGCTGGCGCCGGCGGCGCGCAAGCAATTGATCGGCGCGCTGCGCCACGATCCGCAGGGCCGGGTGGTCGATCTCGACGGCTGGACCGCGCTCACCGCCTTCGTGCCGCCGAAGGAACGCCGCGGGCTGGTGCTGATCGACCCGCCGTTCGAACGCAAGGATGAGTTCGAGCAGCTCGCCGCCAAGTTCGCCGCCGCCTACGCCAAGTGGCCGACCGGGGTGTATCTGATGTGGTATCCGGTCAAGAACCGCCGTGCCACAGACACCCTGGCGGCCGCGGTGGCCGGCACGGCCGCGGCCGGCGGCGAGGGCAAGTGCCTGCGGCTGGAGTTCAGCGTCGCACCGCAGCAGCCTGACGGAGCGCTGACCTCGACCGGGCTGCTGATCGTCAACCCGCCATGGACGCTGGGCGATGAGCTGAGAACTGTTCTCCCCGAGTTGGAGCGCCCGCTCGGCCTCGGCGGGGTCGGACGTTACCGTCTCGAATTCCCGAAGTCCTGACTACTCAGTCCCTGACCGCGACACGGCGCGAAAAGTCGCAACTCGATAGTAGGCAATTCGCGCAAATCCGTATTATGCTCGCGACATTGGACTGGCTTTACGTTCCGCTTCCGCAAATGGGGGCGGCGGAGTGACAAGGCCTCACAGCGTATTTCGATTGGACCCGCAGTCAGTAGCAGGTCCCGCTCTCGGCCAAGCTATCCGGCAGCGAAATGCCAGGTCGCACCGTGGCGCTGGCGCGCGACGGAAAGCATGCTGGGAGGAGTTTCCGGAATGGCAATGACGGGAACGGTGAAGTTCTTCAACGGCGAACGCGGCTACGGTTTCATCAAACCCGATGACGGCGGTCGCGACGTGTTCGTGCACATTACCGCAGTCGAACGCGCCGGCTTGAAGGACCTGACCGAGGGACAGCGTATTTCGTTCGAAGTGGAGCCCGACAAGAAGGGCAAGGGCCCCAAGGCGGTCAATCTGGTCGTATCTTAGCACCGCAGGCCGACGCTGATAGCGGCCGCGCGGCGCGGTCGCTTCGGCTCGGCGCGGACATCCACGCGAACGACGCGCGCGGCTGGCGGCGCGGAAGAGCGGGCAGCATTGCCCGAGATGAGTTTGTTTGCGCCTGAAACTCAGCACCCTCGGGAAACAGCCAGACCCGCTTCGTCATCAAAGAAAATCCCGGCCGCAGGCGGCCGGGAGTTGTCGTCGACGAGTTTCTTGATCGCGAAGGTTGGGTCGCGGTTTAGAAGTGATAGTTGATACCGGCGCGCACCATGCCGGCGTTGTAGCCGTTCGGCATGCCGGTGATGAAGAAATTGTTGGTCGACAGGCTCATATACAGATACTCGACCTTGGCGCTCAGCTTCGGCGCGAACGCGAATTCGGCGCCGGCGCCGACCGTCCAGCCGGCCGAGGAATGGCTTTCCGACACGGCCAGATTCTGCCCCTTGAGCTGGCCGAACGCCAGACCGCCGGTGGCGTAGATCAGCACGTCGTTC
>NZ_QPFS01000155.1:0-9627 GCF_010906995.1 Rhodopseudomonas sp. WA056
CGTCGAGACACATCCGCGCCAGCACGGCGGCTCCGGCCGAATGCCCGCCCACCACCACCGGACGGTGCCCCAGCGTGTGCAGCAGCGCGGCGAGACCCGACGCCATCCCGTCGAGCGACATCCGGGCGCGCTCGGGCGTTTCGCTGAAGCCGTGGCCGGGAAGGTCGGGCGCGATCACCGTGAAATGCTCGGCGAGCAGCGGCGCCAAGTGCCGCCACGAATGCGTCGACGCGCCGGTGCCGTGAAGTAGCAGCAGTGCGGGGCCATGGCCGATCTGCTGCACGTGCCAACGCAAGCCGGCCGCACGCACGAAGCTGCTGCCGTGGCGGTTTGGCCAATCGTGTCCGTCCCGCTCCCAATCGGGCCCGAGGTCGGACCTTACTGTCGCGGTCGCCACCGACGACGAGGTTTGATGAGGATCGTGCGCCGAATGAGGGACCAAGCCGATCGTCTCCATGGGGCCGCGAGGAATGGCGGCGCACCGGGACAAACGCAGTCCCGCCCAAGAGTTCCTTCGCCGACTGGATTTCACCACTCCACGCTGCATAAAGGTAATCGGTGCAGATAAGTCGGGCGCCGGCCGCCTCGTGCAACTAACAAGTTCAGCCGCGTGCCGATGCCAGGTTGACAGTCGATACGTCAAGCCTGCGCGACAACGGGCCTAACTAACAGCTTCGTCGTCGTACCGTATTGACACCCGGTGTCAGGCGCGGCCGACAGTTGGTCGACTCGCGAAGCGGATTTCCGCGGCGTGTCCAAAACCCGTCACGACCTGCGCCGGCGCCGCGCCAGGGGTTCTTTCGTGTATCCGCCGTGCGCAAACTAATTGATACTTGATCGCAGCTTGGAACGTCGCGATCCGGTGCGGGTTCAGCCTTCAGAACGTCCGGCGACCCGCACGGTGTCGCGGTCCCCTCAGGAGTGCTCAGCGATGAAGATGTCTCACCTTGCGAATTTCTTGATGATGATCGTCGGCGGCGCGGTGCAGGAGGTGTCGTCCGCGGTTCGCCGCAAGCTGCGGAACGTGCCGCAGAACCAATAGGGTCCGTCGCCTCTCCGTGCAGATCAGCGCAGCATGCTGCGCTGATCCGGCGCGATCACTTCGGGGCGCGATCCCGACAGCCGCTTGTGCAGATGCACCATGAAGGCCATGCCGAATAGCGGCGTCGCCAAGTTGACGATCGGGATCGACACGAAGGCGGCGATGATCAGACCGCCGATGAAAACCGTGGTGGCGTTGTCGCGCCGCATCGCCTTGGCTTCCGGCGCAGGACGGAAGCGCATCGCGGCGAGCTCGAAATATTCCCGGCCGAGCAGCCAGGCGGTGGCGACGAAGAACACGATCGCGCCTGCGCCGGCGAAGAACAAAAACGGCAGCGCCACGAGGTAGACCAGGATGGTCAGCAGCGCTGTTTTCACCGTCTCCCAGGTGGCGAGCCCGATCGGCAGCGCGACGCCCGGAGCTTCGTGCGGATAGGATGCGCGCTCGACGTGCTCGGCGGCCTCGTCGACGAAGATGCCGGCGACCAGCGAGGTCACGGCCGGCATCAGGAACACCGCGCCGACCACGATGCCGAGCCCGGCGGCGATCGACAGCACCCATGACAGGATATTCAGCGGGGTCTGGAAGCCGCCCAGCGCCGCCTCGGCCCAGAGCTCGCTCGACGTGGCGGCCCAGCTCAGCAGCCGCTGCAATCCGATCGCCGCCACCGCGATCAACGCCAGCGCAAAGCCGACCGATCGCCACAGGATCGAGCGCATCGGCGGCGACAGAATTTGGGTGAGCGCCTTGAAGGCGGCGTCGAGCATGGCGGCGTCCTCGTCCCGGAAAAACAGCCTCGCACAGGTAGAGACCGCACCGATGTTCGGCAAGGGCCGGAACGCTGGGGCGGGCGTGCCTACCGCCGCAGCCGCCGCGACGCCGGATAATTCATCACCTTCGGCACCTTGCCGTCGCGTAGCGCTTGCTGCATCCCTTCCCAATAGTCGGGCTGCATCAACTCGGGGTGCGCGTCGCGGAAGGCGCGGCGTAGGCCGGGATCGTCGATCCGCAGCCCCTCCAGCATCTCCTGCGGACGGAACACCATGCCGTTGTCGAACTCGCCGGGGATCGCGCCGTCGCGCCGCACCGTGACCGAGGTCAGCGGTTCGACCGCGTCGTAGTCGAACAGATACACCTTGCGGATGCGGCTGACGCCGTAATTGCGGCCGTCGAGATCCTTGTTGAAGATGTCGGCCGCGGCGTTGTTCTTGATGCAGTCGCCGAGATTGATCACCGCGGCGCGGGATTCGGCCGCGGACGCGTTGGCCAGATACAGCGGCAGCGGCGTCAGCTTGATCTGGACGATCAGATGCCGGAACACCAGTGCGCCGCGATCCAGCGTCACCGTGCCGATTCCGGCTTCCAGCAGTTCGTCGAGCAGATCGGGTGCGAACATCGCGCGGTCGAGCTTGACGTTGGAATAAATGATGTTGTCGAGCATCGAGCCGGCGCGGTCGATCTCGTGCACCAGATTGTATTTGCGCAGCACCGCGTCGAGGCCGTCGAAATAATCGAATTTGTAGTCGTCGGTCGGATGGTCGCGGATGATCTTCAGCACATAGGCCGACGACGGCATCGTGAAGGCGATCGCCACCGTTCCCTTGAAGCCCGGTGCGGTGGCCAGCTTCTCTTTGGTCCTGCGGTGCTCGGCCAAGATCTCGGTCATCACCGCGACCTTGCCGAGGTGATGGAAGCCGATGCAGGAATACTGCGTGCCGAGCGGCCGCTTCGGCATCAGCTCGTACAGCAGCCGGGCCAGCTCGTGATAGCGTGGATTGGTGGCGTGGTAGTTCGCCAGCGTCGAGGAAAACGCGTATTGCAGCTCGTCGCTGTCGGTGAGCACCGCGTCGACGACCAGCCCGTCCTTCTCGTTCAGCAACGCGATCAACAGCGGCAGGTTGCGCATCGGCATGTCGCCGCGATCGCGCAGTTTGATCCGGCCGACCAGGCAGGCGCCGCGGTTGCGGAAGAAGCCGGAGTCGGCGATTTCGATCTTCACCGGTTCGCCGGGCCGCGGCCCGAGCGGCTCCAGTGCCGTCTCGATTGCCTGCGCGGCGAGCGCGGCGTCACCGTCGCGATCGCGCCACGGTACGCTGAAGCCGGCCTCGTCGAGAATCCTGGCGATCACCTCGGCGGTGATCGGCAGCGTGGTGGTGGTCGTCTTCAGTACTGCGGCGGGCGAGGTAGTGCGCCGCGCGGTGGCGCCGGCGTCGTAGGACACCGGCCGCCATTCGTCGCTCACCAGCTTGCGGCGCAGCGACTGCCAGAACGCAAAGGCGAAATCGGCCTCGTAGCGGCCCTCGATCGCAGCCAGCAGTTCGGCCTCTGCGGTCGGCCAGAGTTGTTCGTCGGTGGTCAGCTCCGGCAGCCCGGCCTTCAGCAGCGGCACGAGCTGGTCGATGCAGGCGGTGTACAGCCCGATCCGGGTCTTCGACAGCCGTACCGTCACCGGCCAGTCGCGCGCCTCGAACGCGGCCTGCGCCAGCGCCGGAATCCGGCGCGACACCGCGTAATAATTGTCGAACGCCGACAGCACCACGCGCGCCAAGAGGCGCGCCTGATCGTCGGGATCGTCGGTGCGGTACAGCGCGTCGAGCAGATCGAAATCCGGCTCGGCGATCCGCGTGGCGTGCTCGATCTCGGCGGCGCCGAGCGGCCGGGTGCGGGGGTGGGAAATGGTGGCGGTCATTGCGTCGCGGGGTCAGCGCATCTCGTCATCTGGCGCCTCGGGTGGCTCGCCGGCGCCAGCATTTCAGCCAGCCGCCGGACCGAACCACCGGGGCGATTGGGCCATCATGGGGACTTTGGCGCGTCAAAGCGTGATCTGACGCAAAACACCCCCCGCCGAAAGACGGATGCGACAATCTGCCGGGGCGGTTAGGCGTGCAGTCGAGCGGTCTGAGTGACCGAGGTTGGCCGATCAGCGGGTGAGGCAGAGGACCAGCAACCGCGCGGTGTCCAGCCTGCCCGCGTGACGTCTTTGGGCTTCCAATATCACCGGGTGCGACAGCTATGACGCCGTCGCCCCGCTTCAGCCTGCCTCATGGCTGCGCGGGTGGCGGAGCGACGGAGGCGTTCGGCTCGATCTTCGGGGTCACGGTCTCGTTGGTCTCGAAGAACGTCAGCGCCGCTGCCGAGAAGCCGTCGGGGGTCTCGTACATCAGATGGTGCGTGGCGCCCTTGAACTGGACCAGCCACGCTCCCGGAATCGCGGAGGCGATCGTCTTCGAGCTGTCGGTGCCGACCACATCGTCGGCGGTGCCGACCACCAGCATCACCTGATTGGGGATCGCCGGCAGCTTGTCGAGCGGGGTCTTCCAGTGAGTAGTGGCTTCGACCTGCCGCGCCACGATCGGGTCGGCCGGCACCCTTCCGTGCAGCGCCTTGGCGACGTTGCTGCCGTCGGTCGAGGTGGCGTGGATCAGCGCCTTGTTGAAGCGGGTGGGATATTCCAGCAGCAGTTCCTGGGTGATGGTGCTGCCCATCGAATAGCCGAGCACGTCGCTGCGTTCGACCTTGAGCGCGTCGAGCAGGCCGATCACGTCGGCGGCGAACAACGGATAGCTGAAGGTGGTGTCGTTGGCGGTCGAGTGCCCCATGCCGCGATTGTCCATCAGGATCAGCTGATGGTTCTTCGACAGCGCCTCGACCACCTGGGGCGGCCAGTTCTCGGCGGTGCCGCCGAGCCCCATGATCATCACCATCGGCGCGCCCTGGCCGATCAGCCTGTAGCCGATCGAGATGCCGTTGGCGTCGACCTGATAGATCGTGCGACCGCCCGCGTCCTGGCCGATCGCCTTGCCGGCCGGTGCGATCGGATCGGCGAGGGCGGAGGTTGCGGTGAGTAGGAGTGCGCAAGCCCCAGAAATCAGAAACTGAGTCAGCCTCATCCAACCACCTCGAAGCGCCTCGACTCGCGGCCACATAGCAACCCTTCAAATCGTTGTCCTTGAGCGAGCGCCAATTCTGGTCGTCTGGAGAAAGGCGTTCAGGGCCTACGTCGCCTTCGGCTCGAGAACGCTGTTCCATCGGAATCGTCGACCTGCACCAAGCCGCCCAAAGCGGCTTGCCAAACGCGAACGATTCGGGAACATTGGTCGAGAGGGGACCATGAAAATTGCGGGACTTTTCGCCGGCGTCGGAGGCCTTGAGCTCGGTTTGCATCGAGCGGGGCACGACACGCTCGTATTCTCTGAAATTTGGGAGCCCGCGGGCGCCGTGCTCGAACGGCGTTTTGGCGGTGTGCCTAACGTCGGCGACGTGGCAAGTTTGAAGTCGCTCCCTGCGGATGTGGATCTGATGACCGCTGGCTTTCCTTGCCAGGATCTCAGCCAAGCTGGAAAGACGGCTGGAATCAAGGGACGGAAGTCTGGTTTGGTCAGTCACGTCTTCCGGCTGATCGACCGCAGCCGGCCGAAATGGGTTATGCTGGAAAACGTCTCCTTCATGCTGCGCCTCGACGCGGGCAGCGCCATGACCCGCCTGGTCACCGAATTCGAACAGCGTGGTTATCGCTGGGCCTATCGCGTGGTGAATTCGCTGAGCTTCTTGCCGCATCGCCGCGCCCGCGTGTTCTTCCTCGCGAGCCTCGAAGGAGACCCCGCCGATGTCCTTTTGGTCGACGACGCCGAGCCCGCCGAACTGCAGACCAATCTGCAGAGCCACGCCCACGGGTTCTATTGGACCGAGGGAACGCGCGGCTTGGGATGGGGACCGGACTGCGTGCCGACCCTCAAGAACGGGTCGACCATCGGCATCCCGTCGCCGCCGGCGATTCTGCTGACGAACGGCGAGATCGTTACCCCCGATATTCGTGATGCAGAACGGCTACAGGGCTTGCCCGCGGATTGGACGAAGCCGGCGGCGCAAGTTACGCGGGCATCTTTCCGGTGGTCACTCGTCGGAAACGCCGTGAGCACTCCGGTGGCCGCTTGGATCGGCAAGCGTCTGGTGAAACCTGGTCGATTCGATCCAGCGCGCGATGGTGCTGCCGTCGTGAAGGGAAACTGGCCGAAGGCCGCCAGATCCGATGGCGACGTTCGGCGCGAGGTGATGATTTCCGAGTTTCCGAAATGGGCCAAGCGGGAAAGCCTGCAAGATTTCCTGCGTCACCAACCAAATCTGCTGTCGGTACGCGCGACGGCCGGCTTTCTGTCGCGGATCGAAAAGAGCAGTCTGCGGTTCGTGCCTGGCTTCAAGGACAAGGTTCGTGCGCATCTCGAGCATGTGCGAGCAATCGACTCGTTCGTCGAACCGAGCCGTTTGCTTGTCGCGGCGGAATGACGTCTCCCGGCTTTGAAAGGCCCACGGACCCGGCCCGCTCCGCATTGATGCGGCGCGTCCGTCAGATAGGTACGAAGGCCGAAGACGAGGTGGCGGCGATCCTCCGTCAATCCGGTTTGCGTTTTCGCCGCAACGTCAAATCTTTGCCGGGGTCGCCCGATTTCGCCAACAAGACCAACCAATGGGCGATATTCGTCCATGGATGCTTCTGG
The DNA here is from genome assembly GCF_010906995.1 of Rhodopseudomonas sp. WA056. Taxonomy (NCBI): domain Bacteria; kingdom Pseudomonadati; phylum Pseudomonadota; class Alphaproteobacteria; order Hyphomicrobiales; family Nitrobacteraceae; genus Rhodopseudomonas; species Rhodopseudomonas sp. WA056. Next base: position 6,538 of record NZ_QPFS01000155.1, read on the forward strand.
CATCGTCACGAGGGGTGTCGTCGCACCACGACGCCGACCCGGAATCGGGATTTCTGGCTCGCCAAGTTCGCAGCTAATGTGAACCGAGACAAAATCAAAGCGCGATTGCTACGCGCGATGGGGTTCAAGGTTTTGACGATCTGGGAGTGCGAGACACGCAATCCCTCCAATGTGCGCCGCCGGCTGCAAAGGTTGCGATAGCTCCATGGCGAAGACCAAGAAGATTGCGAGAAAATTCGCGACCGACCAGGCGAACCTCTTGGAGAATTCGATCCGACGCGAGCTCGACTGGGCCGGGGACCGGAGCGTCGTCGAGAAAGGATCGGCGACCGACAAGAAGAACTACGCCGAGGGCCTCTCGCGTGCGCTGTCACAGCGCTTCGCCGACGCGCTTCGAAAGTCGTTCGACGGCATTTTGCCCGACGTCGATGGATTCGGCCAAGAATCGAAGGCGCGAACCGGCAAGGGTTTGAAGAAGCTGGACGTAAACTATTCCACCGTGGAATTGGGCCTCGGCCTCGGCGTATCGATCAAGACCATCAACTTCCGCGACGCCAAGACGAAGCGCTATACGAAAAACTACACACGAGTCGATAACGAGCTCCGAGCCGAAGCCGCGGACTACCACGAGCGACAGCCGTATGCGGTGCTGTCCGCGGTGGTGTTCATTCCGCTCGACGCTTGCGACGACGGAGGAAGTGCGCCGTCAAGTTTCGGCCAAGCCGTCCAGATCTTTCGCTACCGGGCGGGGCGCGAAAGACCGGTGGACGATGCGACGCTGTTCGAGCGGATTCTTGTCGGTCTGTACGATGCGGGCTCGCCGAGCTTCGGAACAACCGGGTTCTTCGACGTGATGGACGCGCCACCCCGCACGGGACGTCCTTCTTCGCTGATGACCTTCGAGGAAGCCATCGACAAGATCGTCGAGGCCTACGACGCACGAAACAAATCCGCGTTCAAATGGGCGGAGGGCGAAACCGAAATATTGGCCGCACCCGAGGCAGAGGACGACGAGGACGAAACGTAACGTCCCTCAACTATCCACCTTCAACGCCGCGATGAACGCTTCCTGCGGAATGTCCACCTTGCCGAACTGACGCATCTTTTTCTTGCCCTCCTTCTGCTTCTCCAGAAGTTTGCGCTTTCTCGTGATGTCGCCGCCGTAGCATTTGGCGGTGACGTCCTTGCGCAGCGCGCGGACGGTTTCGCGGGCGATCACCTTGCCGCCGATCGCCGCCTGGATCGGGATCTGGAACATGTGCGGCGGGATCAGCTCTTTCATCTTCTCGACCATGGCGCGGCCGCGGCCTTCGGCGCGCGTCCGGTGCACCAGCATCGACAGCGCGTCGACCGGCTCGGCGTTGACCAGGATCTGCATCTTGACGAGATCTGCCGGCTTGTAGTCGGTGAGGTGATAGTCGAACGAGGCGTAGCCCTTCGACACGCTCTTCAGCCGGTCGTAGAAGTCGAACACCACCTCGTTGAGCGGCAGGTCGTACTTCACCATCGCGCGGGCGCCGACGTAGGTCAGTTCCTTCTGATTGCCGCGGCGGTCCTGGCACAGCTTCAGCACGCTGCCGAGATATTCGTCGGGCGTCAGGATGGTGGCTTCGATCCACGGCTCCTGAATCTCGGCGATCTTGACCACGTCCGGCATGTCGACCGGGTTGTGGATCTCCATCTCGGTGCCGTCGGTGAGTTTCATGTGATAGATCACGCTCGGCGCGGTCGCGATCAGGTTGAGATCGAACTCGCGGCTCAGCCGCTCCTGGATGATCTCCAGATGCAACAGGCCCAGGAAGCCGCAGCGGAAGCCGAAGCCGAGCGCGGCTGAGGTTTCCATCTCGAACGAGAAGCTGGCGTCGTTCAGTCGCAACTTGCCCATCGCGCCGCGCAGCGTTTCGAAATCGTCGGCGTCGACCGGGAACAGGCCGCAGAACACCACCGGAATCGCCGGCTTGAAGCCCGGCAGCATCTCGGTGATCGGCTTCTTGTCGTCGGTGATGGTGTCGCCGACCCGGGTGTCGGCGACTTCCTTGATCGCCGCGGTGATGAAGCCGACCTCGCCGGGGCCGAGCTCGTCGACATTGACCATCTTGGGCGTGAAGAAGCCGACCCGCTCGACGTCGTAGGCGGCGCCGGTGCCCATCATCCGGATGCGCTGGCCCTTCTTCAGCATGCCGTCGACCACGCGCACCAGCACCACGACGCCGAGATAGACGTCGTACCAGCTATCGACCAGCAGCGCCTTCAGGGTGGCGTCGCGGTCGCCCTTCGGTGGCGGCAGCCGGGTGACGATCGCCTCCAGCACGTCGGGCACGCCGAGGCCGGTCTTGGCCGAGATCATCACCGCGTCGGAGGCGTCCAGCCCGATGACGTCCTCGATCTGCTGCTTGATCTTCTCCGGCTCGGCGGCCGGCAGGTCGACCTTGTTGAGCACCGGGACGATTTCGTGATTGGCGTCGAGCGCGTGATAGACGTTGGCGAGCGTCTGCGCCTCGACGCCCTGGCTGGCGTCGACCACCAGCAGCGAGCCTTCGCAGGCGGCGAGCGATCGCGACACCTCGTAGGCGAAGTCGACGTGGCCGGGGGTGTCCATCAGATTGAAGATGTAGTCCTTGCCGTCCTTGGCTCGGTATTTCAGGCGCACGGTCTGCGCCTTGATGGTGATGCCGCGCTCGCGCTCGATGTCCATCGAATCGAGCACCTGCTCCTTGCCGGCCATTTCACGGTCGGACATGCCGCCGGTGATCTGGATCAGGCGGTCGGCGAGCGTCGACTTTCCATGGTCGATATGGGCGACGATGGAGAAGTTGCGGATGTTGTCGATCGGGACGGTGGTCATGGCCGCGAGATAGCACCCGGACTCCGGCCCGGCAAGGCGAACGGACGGCGCAAAGCTCCGAAAAACCGCCGGTTTTGCCGCGCTTGACGGGGCCGGCCGAAGCGGATGATGTCCGCCGCGCTACGCCTCCAGCCCAGGGCCCGGATGTCCGCCAAGTCCCCTCCCCGCCGCGCATTCGCCCCGCTGACGCGCTGGCTCGATGCCCTGCTCGATCCCAAGCGGCAGGAGCTTACCGTCGTCTGGAC
>NZ_QPFS01000156.1:0-9543 GCF_010906995.1 Rhodopseudomonas sp. WA056
GTTCAGCAGCACGAAATGCGCCTTGCGATTCTTGTTCATACGGTAGGTCAGGGAGCGCAGGCCCCACGACTCGGTCTTGACGACCTTGCCGCCGAGGCTTTCGATCACACCGGTGATCTGGGTGGTGAGCTCTTCGACCTGCTGGGCGCTGGCATCCTGGCGCGCCAAAAAGACATGCTCATAAAGAGGCATGGTTGTCCTTTCTCGTGTTAGCGCAGAACCGGCGGCAAGCCCTTCGAACCCTTCGGAAAGGACTCGACTGCTCAGAAGGCGGAAGCACGGGACGACGAGCCGACTGGCCCTGCCGCATCAAAATCGCCAAGGATAGAAAAGCCCTGCGGAGATCGTGATAAAGCCGTCCGTTCAGCTCCCGGCCGGGATCTGCGGATGCGCCGTTATACGGATTTCGGCCGCCTTGGCAAGGGACGGAATTTGCAGTGTCGACCACAGGACTGCCGGTTCCGGGGGCTGCTGGCCAGACGAGCGATCCGAATCAGTCCCATTCGCCGGGCATGCCGCGATGGAGCGACGGGACCGCATGCCGGGGGCTGGGGCTCGTTATGCCGTAAGACGGCGGTGTGTACAAAAGCCCGCCTTTCTTAAAAGCAATTGTCGTTCGCTGATCCATCGCATGAGGAATATTCGTCCATCGGGCTGGCGATTGAATCGCTGGATCGGCATTGATCAGTTTCCGAGGAACGGTTGCCATGCCGTTGTGCGGTCACGCTTTTCAAGCTGCCGACAGCGCATCCTCCCGAGCTGCTTATGGGCCGCGCCACATCGGGCGCAGCAAGCCTGTGCTTCGCGGCCGGAACGAACGGATGTTAGACAGCAGTCAGCTTGACACGACGGGGCCGGGCGGTGTCTTACGGCCCCGACTTCAGAGACAGGTTCAGGAATCCAGATGACCGCAGCATTCACCTTTCCGGGGCAGGGGTCGCAGGCCGTGGGCATGGGCAAGGCGCTCGCCGATGCCTTTCCGGCGGTGCGGGCGGTGTTCGACGAAGTCGACGCCGCACTCGGCGAAAAGCTGACGGCGATCATTTGGGACGGTCCGGCCGAAACGCTGCAGCTCACCGAAAATGCCCAGCCCGCGCTGATGGCGGTTTCGCTGGCGACGATGCGGGTGCTGGAGGCCGAGGCCGGAGTGTCGGTCGGCAACGACGCGGCTTTCGTCGCCGGTCATTCGCTCGGCGAATATTCCGCGCTCGCGGCCGCCGGCAGCCTGAGCGTGAGCGACACCGCGCGCCTGCTGCGGATCCGCGGTCAGGCGATGCAGAAGGCTGTACCGGTCGGCGTCGGCGCAATGGCCGCGCTGCTCGGGCTCGATTACGACACCGCCGTCGCGGTGGCGGCCGAAGCGGCCCAGGGCCAGGTCTGCCAGGCCGCCAATGATAATGGCGGCGGACAGGTCGTCGTCTCCGGCCATAAAGATGCGGTGGAGCGCGCGGTCGAGATCGCCAAGGGCAAGGGCGCGAAGCGCGCGATGCTGCTGCCGGTATCCGCGCCCTTCCATTGTTCGCTGATGCAGCCCGCGGCCGAAGCGATGGCCGAGGCGCTCGCGGGCGTCACCATCAAGGCGCCGGCGGCTCCGCTGGTCGCCAACGTCCTGGCGTCGCCGATTACCGATCCGGATGAAATCCGCCGCCGGCTGGTCGAGCAGGTCACCGGCACGGTGCGCTGGCGCGAGTCGGTCGCCTTCATGGCGTCGCAGGGCGTGAACCGGTTTCTGGAGATCGGCGCCGGCAAGGTGCTGAGCGGCCTGGTGAAGCGCATTGCTGATGGTGCGACTGGTATTTCCGTAGGCGGCCCCAACGACATCGCGTCGGCCAAAGACGCGCTGGCGGCCGAACGTTCGGCGTAAGCCGGCACAAGGAGGCGAGATGTTCGATCTGACAGGCAGAACCGCGCTGGTGACCGGCGCAACCGGCGGCATCGGCGGCGCGATCGCCCAGGCGCTGCACGGCCAGGGCGCCACCGTGGCGATCTCCGGCACGCGGCGCGAGGCGCTCGACTCGCTGGCCGCCAAGCTCGGTGAACGTGTCCACGTGCAGCCGTGCAATCTGTCGGACGCGGCCGAGGTCGAGGCGCTGGTGCCGGCGGCGGCCGAGGCGATGGGCGGGCTCGACATTCTGGTATGTAACGCAGGTATCACCCGCGACAATCTGTTCGTGCAATTGCGCGACGAGGATTGGGACGAGGTGATCAAGGTCAACCTCACGGCGACCTTCCGGCTGACGCGCGCGGCGACAAAGCTGATGATGCGCAAGAAGTTCGGCCGCATCATCGCGATCACTTCGGTAGTCGGCGTCACCGGCAATCCGGGGCAGGGCAACTACACGGCGTCGAAGGCCGGTCTGATCGGCATGATCAAGACGCTGGGCGCCGAATACGCCAAGCGCAACGTCACCGCCAACTGCATTGCGCCGGGCTTCATCGCCACGCCGATGACCGACGTTCTCAACGACAAACAGCGCGAAGCGATTCTCGGCAAGGTGCCGGCCGGACGGCTGGGCACGCCCGAGGACATCGCCGCTGCGGCGGTTTATCTCAGTTCGAACGAAGCCGCCTACGTCACCGGTCAGACCATTCACGTCAACGGCGGGATGGCGATGATCTGAGGCGATCTGCGAGCCTGTGGCGACGCGCGCGGCCCTCCGCCCGTCGCCCCGGACTTGTGGTCAATGCATCGGAAGTATGATAACCGAAGCACCGGCGGACAGGCAAAAGAAGGCCATTGCAGGAAGTCCAAACCCTGTATATTGGCGATGGGGAGCCTGCCGCCCTTGTGGTCGGCTTCGACCCGGGGACGGGGGCAAAATCAACACACTTCGCGATGCGACGGGAACTTAGCGAGTTGACGCACCACGGTGGCTCGTATCGTCTGTCGGTCGGGTCGAAACGGAACAGCACGGGGTTAAATAGATGAGTGAGATTGGCGAGCGGGTTAAGAAGATCGTGGTCGAACACCTTGGTGTCGAACCCGAGAAAGTGGTCGATAGCGCCAGCTTCATCGACGATCTCGGCGCCGACAGCCTCGACACCGTCGAACTCGTGATGGCGTTCGAAGAAGAGTTCGGCTGCGAGATTCCGGACGATGCCGCCGAGACGATTCTCACCGTCGGCGACGCCACCAAGTTTCTCGAAAAGAACGCAAAGAGCTGACGCTCCGCGCGACGCCATGGAAGCCGGACGGACCGCGTCACAGCGGTCCACCGGCTTCTTGTTTTGCGTCGCGCATTTGATGCCGGAGTGCTGGAGATGAGACGGGTTGTCGTCACGGGCCTTGGCATGGTGTCGCCGCTGGGCTGCGGCGTCGAACCAACCTGGAGCCGCGTTCTCGCCGGCGAGAGCGGCGCACGCAAGATCGACACGTTCGACGTCTCGGACATCGCCAGCCAGATCGCCTGCATCATTCCGCGCGGCGACGGCACCGAAGGTACATTCAATCCCGACCAGTGGATGGAGCCGAAAGACCAGCGCAAGGTCGATGACTTCATCGTCTTTGCGATGGCGGCGGCGCGCCAGGCGCTCGACGACGCCGGCTGGCATCCGTCCACCGAAGAAGAGCGCTGCGCTTCCGGCGTGCTGATCGGCTCCGGCATCGGCGGTCTGCAGGGCATCGCCGAAACCGCGCTGCTGCTCGAGCAGCGCGGCCCGCGCCGGATCTCTCCGTTCTTCATTCCCGGTCGCCTGATCAACCTCGCGTCCGGCTACGTCTCGATCGAATTCGGCCTCAAGGGACCGAACCATTCGGTCGTCACCGCATGCTCGACCGGCGCACATGCGATCGGTGACGCGGCCCGTCTGATCGCGCTCGGCGACGCCGACGTGATGGTCGCCGGCGGCACCGAATCTCCGATCAGTCGTCTGGCGATGGCCGGCTTCGCTGCGGCGCGCGCGCTTTCGACCGGCTTCAACGATTCGCCGCAGAAGGCGTCGCGGCCCTACGACAAGGATCGCGACGGCTTCGTGATGGGCGAGGGCGCCGGCATCGTCGTTCTCGAAGAGTACGAACATGCCAAGGCGCGCGGCGCCCGGATCTATGCCGAAGTGATCGGCTACGGTCTGTCGGGCGACGCTTATCACATCACCGCGCCGAGCTCCGACGGCGACGGCGCGTTCCGCTGCATGAGCGCCGCGATCAAGCGCGGCGGCATCGCGGTGTCGGACATCGACTACATCAACGCGCACGGAACCTCGACGCCGCTCGGCGACGAGATCGAACTCGGCGCGGCGCAGCGGCTGCTGGGCAATGCCGCGTCGCGGGTGTCGATGTCGTCGACCAAATCGTCGATCGGTCATCTGCTCGGCGCTGCGGGCGCGGTGGAGGCGATCTTCAGCGTGCTGGCGATTCGCGACAACGTCGCGCCGCCGACGATCAACCTGGACAACCCGTCGGTCGACACGGCGATCGATCTCGTGCCGTGGAAGCCGCGGTCGCGCGAGATCAACGTCGCGTTGTCGAACTCGTTCGGGTTCGGCGGCACCAACGCTTCGCTGCTGTTGCAGCGGGTGCCGAACTAGACGCGCGACTCGTCATCCACCGTTTGGCCGCAATCGCTGCTAAACCCTACGGGGTCCGTCAGTTTCGGCGTATGATCGGTTGCAGCCCTCATCCGTCTGGATAGAGTCCAGTCCGGACATGCCATCGATGTCGTGATCCAGGATGTCGCCGGTGTAGTGTTGCGCCGGTCCCAATGCGAGCCGACAGGATTCAGGTTGCACCGATGAGTGAAAGGCCGCCGATTTCGCCGAGAAGCCCACGCGCGGCACTCGAGCCGGAGCAGCTTCCGCCGCCGCCGAAGCGGTCGGACCATGCGCGCAATCCGCTGGTGATCGTCGGCAACGCGATCATCACCTTCATCGTCGTGGTGATGATCGGCGCCGGCGGCCTGTACGTCTACGGCAAGAACAAGCTGGAAGCGCCGGGGCCGCTCGCGCAGGACAAGACCGTCAACATTCCGCAGCGCGCCGGTCTCGACGACATTGCGCAGATCCTGAAGCGCGAAGGGGTGATCGAAGACGGCTGGCTGGTGTTCGCGGGCGGCGTGATCGCGCTGCGGGCTCGTACCGAACTGAAGCCGGGCGAGTATCTGTTCCAGAAGAACGCCAGCCTGCGCGACGTGATCGGCACCATCGTCGAGGGCAAGGTGGTGCAGCACGCGGTGACGATTCCGGAAGGGCTGACATCGGAGCAGATCGTCGAGCGGCTGTCCGACAATCCGATCTTCACCGGGAGCATCCGCGAAATTCCGCGTGAAGGAACGTTGCTGCCCGAGACTTACAAATTCCCGCGCGGCACGCCGCGCGAACAGGTGCTGAACCGTCTGCAGCAGGCGCAGAAGCGCATCCTCGGCGAGATCTGGGAGCGCCGCAATCCGGACCTGCCGATCAAGACGCCGGAGCAACTGATAACCTTGGCCTCGCTGGTCGAGAAGGAGACCGGCAAGTCCGACGAGCGCACCCGCGTCGCCGCCGTGTTCGTCAACCGCCTGCAGAAGAAGATGCGGCTGCAGTCCGACCCGACGATCATCTACGGTCTGGTCGGCGGCAAGGGCACGCTCGGCCGTCCGATCAAGCGCAGCGAGATCACCCAGCCGTCGCCGTACAATACCTACGTGATCGACGGACTGCCGCCCGGGCCGATCGCCAATCCGGGGCGGGCTTCGCTGGAAGCCGCCGCCAATCCGGCACGCACCCGCGATCTGTATTTCGTCGCCGACGGCAGCGGCGGTCACGCGTTCAGCGACAGTTACGAGCAGCACCAGAAGAACGTCGCCAAGCTGCGCGCTCTCGAACGCCAGCAACAGAACGATACGGTCGAGCCGGCGGAGGAGCCGGCGTCGAGTGCTGCTGCGCCGGCGCCCGATGCCGCAGCAGACCCTGCGGCCACCGCGGCGACCACCGGCTCGCCCAAGGCCAAGTCCGGTGCGCAGAAGCGACGCGTCCGCAACGGGACGCCGAATGGCGCAACCGAGTAGGTTACACGCGGACGGATGTTCACATCGCGGCTGGGTTTGCGTTAAGTTCCGCGAGCCCTCGCGGGACGATTCTCAACCCTGAAATCCGGAGACAGTGACGCGATGTCGTTATCGAGCATGACCGGATTTGCACGAAGCCAGGGCGCCAGCGGCCCTTATGTGTTCGACTGGGAGTTGAAGTCGGTCAACGCCAAGGGCTTCGATTTCCGGATGCGTCTGCCGCCCGGTTGGGACGACATCGAGCCTGCGGTGCGCAAGCGCGCCGCGGAAGCTCTGTCTCGCGGCACCGTGTACGCCAACCTCACGGTGAAGCGCGCCAATGCGGCATCGACCGTGCAGATCAATCAGGATGTGCTGGCGTCGGTGCTGAAGGTCGCCAGCGAAATCGCCGGCAAGGTCGACGCGGTCGCGCCGAGCATCGACGGACTGCTCGGCATCAAGGGCGTGATCGAGGTGGTCGAACCCGAGGCCGACGAGGCCGAGGACAAGGCCGCACGCGCTGCCGTCGAGGCCGCCTTTGCCGAAGCGCTGGATAGTCTCGTCGAGATGCGCAAGCGCGAGGGTGCCAGCCTTGCCGCGGTGCTGGCGCAGCGCCTGGGCGAACTCGAGGCGCTTGCCAGGCAGGCGGAAGCCGCGCCGGGGAGAAAGCCGGAGGCGATCAAGGCGCGGCTCGCCGAGCAGATCGCGACGCTGCTCGACGCCTCCGATCGGTTCGATGCAGACCGGCTGCATCAGGAAGCGATCATGATGGCGACCAAGGCCGACATCCGCGAAGAACTCGACCGCATCGCCTCGCACATCGCCCAAAGTCGCGAGATGCTGGCCAAGGGCGGCGCCGTCGGCCGTCGGCTCGACTTTCTGGCGCAGGAGTTCAACCGCGAAGTCAACACCTGTTGCTCCAAGTCGATCGATCTGGAACTCACCAATGCGGGACTGGCGATGAAGAACGTCGTGGAGCAGTTCCGCGAGCAGGTTCAGAATCTGGAGTGATCATGAGCGACGGAGCGGCGGTCGGACACAATGGTGTCGAGCGGCGCGGCGTGATGTTCGTGCTGTCGTCGCCGTCGGGCGCCGGCAAGACGACACTGTCGCGGATGCTGGTGAAGGAAGCGGCCGGTCTGCAGATGTCGGTATCGGCCACCACGCGGCCGATGCGGCCGGGTGAAGTCGAAGGCCGCGACTACTTCTTCGTCGATCGTGCGAAATTCGACCAGATGGTCGCCGCCGGAGAGTTCCTCGAATGGGCGAACGTCTTCGACAATTGCTACGGCACGCCGCGCGCGCCGGTCGAGGCGGCGCTGGCCTCCGGGCGTGACGTGTTGTTCGACATCGATTGGCAGGGCACGCAGCAATTGCGCAGCCATGCTCCAAACGATGTGGTCAGCGTGTTCGTGCTGCCGCCCTCGGTGCAGGCGCTGGAGCACCGCCTGCACACCCGCGCGCAGGACAGCCACGACGTCATCCAGGGCCGGATGAAGAAGGCCGGCGACGAGATGAGTCATTACGACGCTTACGACTACATCGTCGTCAACGACAATGTCGGTATCGCATTCGAGTCCGTGAAGGCGATCCTGCGGGCCGAGCAGCTCAAGCGTGAGCGCCAAATCGGCATCGACGCTTTCGTTCGCGACATGCGTCAGCAGCTCGAAGGCTGACGCTCACGCCGCCGAGCGCTTCTGCGCCAGCGCCAGCAACTGCTCGATTTCGTCGGCCGCGGGCGGACGCACGTCGCGGACCGGATCGCCGGTCGCCTCGGAGGCGCGCTGAGGTTCGAGTGCGGACTGCGGTTCGAGGTCGCCGCGCACGGCGGCGCGGGTGTCTGCCGCGCCCGGCCGCACCCTGTCGTTGGCGACGTGACGCTGGCGCGCAGCCTTGATCCAGGCTGGCGGTTCGTTCTCGTCTTCGTCCTGTACGGGATATTCGGCCACCCGCTGCGCTGCCGGCCGATGTGACGGCGCGTCGAGGTCGATCGGGCTCGACCTGAAATCCTGAGCGTAGATGCCGGTGTCGACGAGCTCGGTCCGGCCTGCCCAAAGGTCGGGACGCTCGCCCGGCTCGCGCCGTGCGATCGGTTCGCTGCGTCCGAACTTCATCAACACAGCGGCGATCCCTCCCGCAACCGCCAGAGCCGCGAGGAGGGCGCCGATCAAGGTGGCGAGCGTGCTCGCGCTCATCGATCCGTCCGCGGTGGAGGCAGGCGCCGATTTGGCCACCGGCTTGGCCGCCTTGCGTAGCTTGTCGGTGACATTGGCATTGGCTGCAAGACCGCCAGCCGCCGGATCCGACCAGCGTTCGTTCATCGTCGGTGGCGGCGCCCCGGGCGCTGCCTCCGGAGCGGGCGCCGCGGTCTGTTGGGCGGACTCGGCGGGCGGCGCCCACACCGGCTCGGGGAACGGCGAACTGGTCGCGGCGTTGCCGGGACCGGGCGCTGGCGCCGGCTGGTGCGGCACGACGTACTCCGCCCGGGCGTCGGCGACCGACGAGCGTATCGGAGCGGTTGCAGTCTGTGCGGAGCTCGCTGCGGGCGGCGTAGAGGCGGCGGGGATCTCGGGCTTGGACGATGGGCTCGCCGGGGCCGCGGTCGAGGCTCTGTCGTTGCCGGCCGGGTCCGCTGCGCCTGGTTCTGCCGCGGCTACGGCGGCCGGTGGGGCGTCCACCTTGCGCACGTACCAGCACTTGCGCTTGTTGGCGTGATCAGTCCGGTAGTACCAATGACTGCCGGCGGGCGTCGGCCCGTTCGGCGCCGACAGGCAGGTGTCTGCACGAGCCGCGTCGAATGGGGCTGTCGTGAACGCGACGGCTGCGATCGCGCCGGCACCCGCAACTAACAGCGATTTCGCGGATCGGTTGTGCATGACATTCCCCATTCTGACACGGATGACGGAGCTTCTGGGCGTCCGTTTTTTCCGCGACAATTGGGGTCGCAATATGCCGACAATCCGGTGAGGGTGAGACAATTGGCGACCGCAGCGACGGGCGTGGGGAACCCGAAAAGCGCTGCGGTCGGGGAAACGGCCGAGTGATTAGTTCGTCAGCATGATGCGGCCGACCACCTTGCCGGCGCGGAGCTGATCGATCCACTTCTGCACGTCCTGCATCGGCTCTTCCTTCATCGGCGTCGGCTTGATCTTGCCGGCGCGCGCGAGCGCGAGCAGTTCCTTGGTCTCTTCGAGCGTACCGACCATGAAGCCTTCGACGGTCATGCGCTTGTAGATCCACTGCACCATCGGCAGCGAGAACTGACCGCCCATCAGACCGGACACCACCACCTTGCCGCCGCGCGCCACCGTGCTGACCGCGAAGTTCATCGACTTGTCGTTGCCGGCGAAATCCACCACGCCGTCGAAGCCGCCATCGGTCTCCTTGAAAATACGCTTGGCGACGTCGGGCTCGGAAGGATCATAGGCGACGGCCGCGCCGTTCTTCAGTGCGGCTTCGCGCGCCGCGGGGCTGAGATCCGCCACCGCGATCGGCTGCTTGAACATCGCCTGGGCCAGCGACAACCCCATCATGCCGACGCCGCCCAAGCCCACCAGCAGAAGGTTGCGCTGGCGCGGCC
>NZ_QPFS01000157.1:0-9455 GCF_010906995.1 Rhodopseudomonas sp. WA056
CAGCGGCCCGATCATCGCCTCGGCCTTGGCGAGATCGAGGCCGAGAATCATCGCCTTGACCGGGCCGTGCGCCAGCGCCGACACCGACAGCGAGCGGTAGCCGATCGCGATCAACGCCAGCGCCGCCAGCGGCTGCGACGCCATCTCGCCGCATAGAGACAACGAGCGCTTCGCCGCGCGCGCCTTGCGGACGATGTCGCGCAGCGCCCGCAGGATCGGCGCCGACAGCGTGTCGAACCGCTCCGACACTTTCGAATTGCCGCGATCGACCGCGAACAGGAACTGGAACAGGTCGTTGGACCCGACCGAGACGAAGTCGGCGCGCTTGAACAGCTCGTCGAGCTGATACAGCAGTGCCGGGACTTCCAGCATGGTGCCGACGTCCACCCGTTCCGGCAGCGTATGGCCGTGCTGGCGCAGATAGGTCAGCTCGCGCTCGACGATGCTCTTGGCGGCGTCGAACTCGGCGACCTCCGAGATCATCGGGAACATCACCCGCAGGTAACGCCCGGCGGCGGCCCGCAGCAGCGCCCGAATCTGGCTGCGCAGCAGGCCGGGCCGGTCGAGCCCGAGCCGGATCGCGCGCCAGCCCAGCGCCGGGTTCTCCTCGACCACCGTTTCCATATAGGGCAGCGCCTTGTCGCCGCCGATGTCGAGGGTGCGGAAAGTCACCGGCCTGGTGCCGGCCGCGTCAAGCACGGCGCGATACAGCGCGAGCTGATCGGATGAGCGCGGCAGGCTCTGCCCGACCATGAATTGCAGCTCGGTTCGGAACAGGCCGATGCCCGACGAGCCGGTGTCTTCGATATGCGGAAGGTCGATGGTCAGGCCGGCATTGATCATCAGGTCGATCGGCTGGCCGTCCTTGGTGGCGCAGGGCAGATCGCGCAGCGCCGAATACTGCGCCTGACGCCGAGCCCGGAAACGCACCCGCTCGGCATAGGCCGATTCGATCTCCGCCGAGGGGCGCACATAGATCGAGCCGGAGGTGGCGTCGACGATGATGGCGTCGCCCGGGTCGGCGATGCCCGGCGCGTTCGGCACCTCGCCGACCGCGGCGATGCCGAGGGCACGCGCCACGATCGAGACGTGCGAGTTGGCGGTCCCCTCTTCCAGCACCAGGCCGCGCAATCGCTTGCGGTCGTAGTCGAGCAGCGCCGCCGGGCCCATCGAGCGCGCGATCAGGATGGCGTTGTCGGGAAGCTGCTCGCGCGATGGCGCATGATCCTGGCCGACGAGCTGGCGCATCAGCCGATGGCCGAGGTCTTCGAGGTCGTGCAGCCGGTCGCGCAAATACGGATCGGTCGAGCGCAGCATCCGCGCGCGGGTGTCCGATTGCACGCGCTCGACTGCGGCTTCGGCCGTGAGGCCGGTGGCGACCGCCTCGTGCAGCTTGTGCGACCAGCCGTGGTCGTTGGCGAACATCCGATAGGCTTCGAGCACGTCGCGATGTTCGCCGCCTTCGGCGAAGTCGCCGCGCTCCAGCATCCGGTCGAGGTCGGCGCGCAGCTTCGCCAGCGCAGTGTCGAGCCGCTTGATCTCCTTCGGCAGGTCTTCGGCGATGTAATTGGTGATGACCACGCGCGGCTCGTGCAGCACGACATGGCCGAGCGCGATGCCGTCGGACAGCACCGCCCCGGTCTTGTGGATCGAGTGCCGCGCGGCCGGCTCGGCGCCGGGCTGGGCCAGCGCCGAGAGTTCGCCCGAGGCGATCATCTCCGCCAGCACCATCGCGGTGGTCTGCAGCGCCTCGACCTCTTCCTCGACATAGGTGCGCTTGGCGCGGTTCTGCACCACCAGCACGCCGAGGGTGTTGCCGGCGCGCAGGATCGGCACGCCGAGGAACGAGTGGTAGATTTCTTCGCCGGTCTCCGGTCGGAACGAGAACGCCGGATGGCTCTGCGCATCCGACAGGTTGAGCGGCGTCGCCTCCGAGGCGACCAGGCCGACCAGACCTTCGTGGGCGTTCAGCACGGTCTGGTGCACCGCTTCGCGGTTCAGACCTTCGGTGGCGTAGAGCTCGAGAGTGTTGTCGATGCGCAGCACATAGACCGAGCACACTTCGGCCACCATGTTGGCCGCGATCAGCACCACGATCTTGTCGAGGCGTTCCTGCGCGGAGACCTGCTCCGCCATGGTTTCGCGGAGCCGTCTCAGCAAGACGCGGGGACCACCCGACGTGCTCCGCATGTGTCGCAATCTCCTCTGCGAGCCTTGCCCTCGGGCGCGCCGCAGCGCCAGCGGAAAAGCTCTAAAGATATTCACCGCCCGATGTCGGGCCGGGCCGGTCGCCGATCGCCCCGGCCCCGGCCGAACCCGCACGAACGGCCGAACCCGACATTCGGACAGCCGCCGCCGAGCCTTCGCAAACGCAACAAGACCAGCTCTGCCAGCCGCCCCGTCGGCGCACGCGCCGTTCAGGCCGTATAGCGAATTGAGGCTTGATTTGCCAAGCAAAACGCCTGCCAGCCGCGCCCGACAAAACCGCCGCACGCGCTTCTAAATCACCGAAAAATTATTCTAAGCTTGATCCAACCCATAGAGCGTATGCAACGTCCGCACCGCCAGTTCGGTGTAGGCGGCGTCGATCAGCACCGAGAATTTGATCTCCGAGGTGGTGATGGCGCGGATGTTGATGTTGCGGGCGGCGAGCGCCGCGAACGCCTGGGCGGCAACGCCGGCATGGCTGCGCATCCCCGACCCGATCACCGACACCTTGGCGACGTCGGTCTCGCTGTCGAATCGGGCGTAGCCGATCTTGTCCTGCGCCGAAGTGATGGTCTGCTTGGCGCGAGCAAAGTCGGAGGCCGGCACCGTGAAAGTCAGGTCGGTGGTCTTGCCGTCTTCGGAGACGTTCTGGACGATCATGTCGACGTTGATGTTGGCATCCGCCAGCGGTCCGAAGATCGACGCCGCCACGCCCGGCTTGTCCTCGATCCGGCGCACCGAGATCTGCGCCTCATCCTTGGAAAAGGCGATGCCGGTGACGACGTGGTTCTCCATGGAGTCCTCCTCGCTGCTGATCAGCGTGCCCGGCGGCGTGCCGTGCGGATCGATATCTTCGGGCTTGTCGAAACTGGAGCGGACAAAGATCGGCATGTTGTGCACCATGCCGAGCTCGACCGAGCGGACCTGCAGCACCTTGGCGCCGAGCGAGGCCAACTCCAGCATCTCTTCGAACGACACCTTGTCGAGCCGGCGCGCCTTCGGCACCACGCGGGGATCGGTCGTATAGACGCCGTCGACATCGGTGTAGATGTCGCAGCGATCGGCCTTCAGCGCCGCCGCGATCGCCACCGCCGAGGTGTCGGAGCCGCCGCGGCCGAGGGTGGTGATTCTGCACGTTTCGGCGTGGATGCCCTGGAAACCGGCGATCACCGCCACTTCCTTGCGCTCGGTGAAGCGCTTGATGATTTCGCTGCCGTCGATCTCGACGATCCGGGCCGACGCATGGGCGTCGCTGGTGCGGATCGGGATCTGCCAGCCCTGCCAGGACCGGGCCTGAATACCGAGCGATTGCAGCGCAATTGCAAGAAGCCCCGACGTCACCTGTTCGCCGGACGCCACGACCGCGTCGTATTCGCGGGCGTCGTGCAACGGCGAGGCTTCGGTGCACCAGGCCACCAGCTCGTTGGTCTTGCCGGACATCGCCGACACCACCACGGCAACCTCGTGGCCGGCGTCGACCTCGCGTTTGACATGGCGCGCGACGTTCTGGATGCGCTCGATATTGGCGACGGACGTGCCGCCGAATTTCATCACCAGCCGGCCCATGACGAATAGTGCAATCCTTGCAGACAACGAGTATTGATGGCGCGGAATCCGTCAGGCGGGAGCCGCGTGGCGCGTATACACAGCGGCGCGGTTTCGGGCAAGCAAGGGCATTGCAGCCGCGGAACCTGCGCAACCCGCCCCGGGCGTCTGCCGGGGGCGGACAGGCACGGACATACAGGCACGGACATTGAGGAGCACCGCGCACCCCATGGCACTGCAACCCGAGTCCACCGGCCAGCCGGCCTCGACCGTCGATCCGGCCGAGATCGCGAAATTCTCAAAACTGTCGGCCGAGTGGTGGGACCCCACGGGGCGGATGGCTCCGCTGCACCGGATCAACCCGCTGCGGATCAGCTTCATCCGCGACGCCGCCTGCCGCAAATTCGAGCGCAACGCCAAGAGCCTGAGCTGCCTCGAGGGGCTGCGGATGCTGGACATCGGCTGCGGCGCCGGCCTGCTCTGCGAACCGTTCACCCGGCTCGGCGCCCAGGTGATCGGGATCGACCCCTCCGCCACCAATATCGCCGCCGCCAGACTGCACGCCGACAAGTCGCATCTGGCGATCGACTACCGCAACGTCATGGTCGAGGACATCGACCCGCGTGAGCGCTTCGACATCGTGCTGGCGATGGAGGTGATCGAGCACGTCACCGACGTCGGCGCGTTCCTGTCGCGCTGCGCCGCGCTGGTGAAGCCGACCGGAATCATGGTGGTGGCGACGCTGAACCGCAACTGGAAGAGCTTCGCGCTCGCCATCGTGGGCGCCGAATATGTGATGCGCTGGCTGCCGCGCGGCACCCATCAATGGGACAAGTTCGTCACCCCGGCCGAGCTGGAGCAGCACCTCAACCGGCTCAAGCTCACCGTCACCGAACAGTCCGGCCTGGTCTTCAATCCGCTCGCCGACCGCTGGAAGCTGTCGCCCGACATGGACGTGAACTACATGATGGTCGCCGAGCCGGCGCCGTAGAAACCATAGGGTGGGTTAGCGCGCAGCGCGTAACCCACCGATTCCACACCGCGATCCGAAGATGGTGGGTTACGGCGCTACGCGCCTGACCCACCCTACGATCCTCACACACCCTTCAAGATGATCACTGTCGGCGTGCCCGGCAGCGTGTCGCGCGAGATCCGCAAGCTACGTTCGCTGCGCTGATCGATCGCGAACGAGCCGCCGATACGCTGCACGAAGTCCTCCAGCGGCGTCATGAAGCGGTGCATCGGCAGCACCACCGAGGCGCGCAGACGCCGGGTGATGTCCGACATGCCTTCGAGCGACAGCGTGTAGCTGCCGTCGATCGGCACCATCACGATGTCGAGCCGGCCGATCGCGGCGATGTGGCTGTCGTCGAGCGTGGTGTGCAGGTGGCCGAGATGCCCGATGCACAGCCCGGCGACCTCGAAGATGAAGATCGAATTGCCGTCCTTGATCATGCCGCCGGACCCGTCGTCGAAGCGGAAACGGCGGATGTCGGTGGGCACGTTGCGGATCAGCAGGTCTCCGACCCGCAGCCGGACGTTCGCCGCCTGACCGTTCTCGCCCCAGCCGTGCAGCACGTGGGTGATCGCCGGGTCAGGAGCCAGCGTGTAGTGGGTCGAATGCGCCCGATTCATGGTGACGACGTCGGGAGTGCGCCCGGTATCGTAGCTGCCGCTGTAGTCGGTCGCGACCATCACCCCGCCCGGGGTCTCGATCGTGTAGGTCGAATGGCCGCGATAGGTGATCAGCACCTGCTCGGCCGATACGGCCCGCCGTAGACTGACCGGTGTCGCCCGCAGCGGCGCCTGCGCCATCGCCAGACACTCGCTGCCGCGAAAGCCGTCCTGCGCCGAAGCGGCCACCGCCGATCCCAAGGCGGCAACCAGCGCGACCACGATCCACTTCAAGGTCCGCGTCATGCGATGCTCCCTCGGAAGCCATTGCGACGATCGTCCTTGCGACCTGCTCGCGGAGTTTAGCGGCAAACCGGCATCCCGCAATGCAGGCATGATCGGGTTCCGGTTGACCGCTGCGGACCGGATCGCCGAGGGTGCGGCGTCCCTCCTGCCACCCGTGCCATGTTCACCGTCGTCTCGCTCTGGATTCCTTTCACGCTCGTCGCTGCGCTCGGCCAGGTCGCGCGCAACGCGATGCAGCGTTCGCTGACCGGACCGCTCGGCACCTGGGGCGCCACCAATATCCGGTTCCTGTTCGGCTTCCCGTTCTCGCTGCTGTTCTTCGCCGGCGTATTGGCGGCGACCGGCGATGCGATGCCGTGGCCGGGCCTCGATTTCTGGCCGTGGCTGCTGCTCGGCGCACTGTCGCAGATTGCCGCCACCGGGATGATGCTGGCGGCGATGAACGAACGCTCGTTCGTGGTCACCACCGCGTATCTGAAGACCGAGGCTATCCAGACCGCGATCTTCGGCTTCGTGTTTCTCGGCGATCACCTGAACCTGTGGAAGGTCGTGGCGATCCTGATCGCGACCGTCGGCGTCGTCGTCACAGCGCTGCGCCCGGGCGCCGCCCGCGGCCTCGTCAGCCTGCGGCCGACGCTGCTCGGGCTGGGCGCTGCGGCGGCCTTTGCGCTGTCGGCAGTCGGGTTTCGCGGCGCGATCATCGTGGTGCCGAATGTCACCTTCGTCACCGCCGCGACCTTCACGCTGGTGTTCGCACTCGGGGTCCAGACGCTGGTCCTGACCATCTACCTGCTGGCGCGGGCGCCGCAGGTGCTGCGCGACATCCTGAGATTGTGGCGACCGTCGATGCTGGCCGGTTTCATTGGCGCGGCGGCATCGCAATTCTGGTTCCTGGCGTTTGCGCTCACCGCCGCCGCCAACGTTCGCACTTTGGCGCTGATCGAAGTGCTGTTCGCGCAGGCCGTAGCCTACTACTCGTTCAAGCAGCCGGCGGCGCCGCGCGAGGTCGCCGGCATCGTCCTGATCGTGCTCGGCGTCGCGCTGCTGGTCGCAGTGTGATTACTTCAGCGCGATGATCACCGCGCCGGCGGCGATCAGCGCGATCCCGATCCACTCGGTGCCGGACGGCCGCTCGCCGAGAAACAGCACGCCGAACACCACCACCAGCACTACGCTGAGCTTGTCGATCGGCGCCACCAGGCTGGCAGGCCCGAGCTTCAGCGCCCGGAAGTAGCACAGCCACGACGCCCCGGTGCACAGCCCGGACAGGATCAGGAACAGCCAGGTCTTGCCACTGATCGGCCCGTCCGTGACCAGCTTTCCGGTTGCCGCCAGCAACCCGCCGAGTGCCACGAGCACCACCACGGTCCGGATGAAAGTGGCGAGATCCGAATTGATGTCCGCCACGCCGACCTTGGCAAAGATCGCCGTCAGCGCCGCGAACACCGCCGACAGCACCGCCCAGAATTGCCAGGACAAGAGAGTATCGGGATTCATCGGCAAGATCGTTCGGTGCGGTCGCCACATCGGCAGCGAACTCCCTCGCCCCGCCCTTGCGGGGAGAGGGTTGGGGTGAGGGGCGACACGCATAGCTGTCTCTCGACTGTGAGGAGACGCCCCCTCACCCGGTCCGCATCTAACGATGCGAACCGACCTCTCCCCGCACGCGGGGAGAGGCTAAGTCGCGCGCCTTCCTGGCGAGAGGCGCACCTCATTGCGGTTAGTTCCGATCGTCCGGCAGCACCGGCAGCGGCGCCACCTCGATGCCTTCGTCGATCAGCGCCTTGGCCTCGGTCGGCGACGCCTCGCCGTAGATCGGGCGGTGCTCGATATCGCCGTAGTGCATGGCGCGCGCCTGCTCGGGGAAGCGTTCTCCGACATTGTCGGCGGTCTTGACGATGTGGTCGCGGAGTTCCTTCAGCTTGGCGCGCAGTTCACGCTCCTGCGCCATCAGCAGCGGCGTCGGCGAATTTGCAGAAGCAGCCTCGGCCGGAAGGTTGGTCGCGGCGGGGTCGGCGGCGGCCGGCTCGGGCGCGCGGCCGCGGCCTTTCTTGCCGACGATCTGCGGCGCCATGATCGCCTTTTCGACTTTCACCGAATCGCATTGCGGGCAGCTCACCAGCTTGCGCCGAACCTGGGAATCGTAGGCCGACGAGCTCTGAAACCAGCTCTCGAACACATGCCCTTTGTCGCAGCGCAGGCTGTAGCGGATCATGACTGCCGGACCAGATGCAGATGGCCGGGGCCCGCATTGCCATCGGCGACGGTGAAGCGGCGGCCGTGCTGCAGCGACGGGATCTTGCCGCGCGCTTTCGTCACCTCGGCCGGATCAATCCGCGCCATGATGAAGCCGGGCTCGATGCCGCCTTCGGCCAACACCACGCCCCACGGATCGATGATCAGCGAATGACCGAAGGTCTCGCGCTTGTTCTCGTGCAGGCCGCCCTGCGCCGCGGCGAACACGAAGCAGCCGTTCTCGATCGCGCGGGCCCGCAGCAGCACGTGCCAATGCGCCTCGCCGGTCGGCTTGGTGAAGGCCGCCGGAACCGTGAGGAACGACGCGCCGGCTTCCGCCAGCGCCCGGTACAGCGCTGGAAACCGCACGTCGTAGCAGATCGTCAGGCCGATCCGGCCCCACGGCAGATCGGAGATCACCGCGGTCTCGCCGGGCTGGTAGTTCGCCGACTCCCGGTAGCTCTCGCCATTGCCGAGATCGATGTCGAACATGTGGATCTTGTCGTAGCTCGCCAGGATCGTGCCGTCCGGGCCGATCAGGAACGAGCGGTTGACCGCGCGCTCCGGCGAGGCGCGCAGCGCCAGCGAGCCGATGTGCAGATGGATGTTCAGCTCGCGTGCCAGCTCGCGATACGCCTTCAACGAAGCGTCGCTGTCTTGGTCGGCGAGCTGGGCAAATAGCGCTTCACGGTTGAGCTGCATCATGTTGCTCACCTCGGGGGTGAGCACGTAGTCGGCGCCGGCCGCGGCCGCCTCGCGGATCAGCCGGATGCCCTGCTCGAGATTGGGCTCGGGGGTGAGGCCGCTGCGCATCTGCACCAGGGCGGCATTGAACGGCACCGCTTCAGTCATGTCGCTGCCTTTTCGCCGGCGAGCAGCGCATCGAGCTTGCCCTCGCGATCGAGTGCGTAGAGATCGTCGCAGCCGCCGACGTGGGTGTCGCCGATGAAGATCTGCGGATAGGTCGCGCCGGGGCCGGCGCGCTCGTCCATCTTCACCCTGTAGCCCGGATCAGCCGCGACATTGTACTCGGTGAAGGCCGCCTTCTTGCGGTCGAGCAACGACTTGGCAGCGCTGCAATAGCCGCAGCCGGGGCGCGTGAAGATTTCGATCGCTGCGGGCATTCAGGCTCCGTTGGTTGCCGAGGATGGGCGCAAGGAGCGGATTATATGGGGGATTTCAGCGTATCGACAACCCGCGCGAAGACCAGCACCTCGACCGAGACCGCCCTCGCCCGGAGCAGCGCGCGGGCGCAGGCATCGACGGTGGCGCCCGAGGTCAGCACGTCGTCGATCAGCACGATCCGCCGCCCGTGAATCTCGGCCTTACGGTGCTTCGGAACCTTGAACGCTCCCTGCACATTGGCGGCTCGCTCGGACCGCGACAACCCGATCTGATGCGCGGTCGGCCGCACCCGCTGCAGCGCCTCGACCGCCACCGGCAGCTTGGCCTGCCGGCCGATCACCTGCGCGAGCACGCCGGATTGATTGTAGCGGCGCGAGAAACCGCGCCGCCAATGCAGCGGCACCGGCACCAGCAGATCGGCG
>NZ_QPFS01000158.1:0-9399 GCF_010906995.1 Rhodopseudomonas sp. WA056
GGCAGCAGGTCTTCGACGATGTAGCGACACGAGCCGAACATTGCCTTCGACGCGACGACATGGTCGCCGGCGCGTAGCGGCGCCAGGATCGCGGCGGTGACCGCCGCCATGCCGGTTGCAGTGGCGCGCGCCGCTTCGGCGCCCTCGAACTCCGCCATCCGTTGTTCGAAGCTGAACACGGTGGGGTTGGAGAACCGCGAATATTGGAAGCCGGCGTCGTCGCCGGTGAAGCGCGCCTCACACTGCTCGGCGCTGTCGTAGACGAAGCCTTGCGTCAGAAACAACGCCTCGGAGGTCTCGCCGAACTGCGAGCGCAAGCTGCCGGAATGCACCAGCCGGGTCTCGCGGCGGAAATGAGAGGTGGCAGGGACGGGAATGGTCGGTTTGGTCTCGGACATGTGGTCTCCAGCGCGCCCACATCGGGCGATGCGGGCACAAAAAACCGGCCTGGGGATCAACCCTCGGGCCGGGACCACAACGTCCCCGGCCTGTTTAGCGACTTGTTTAACGTGGCTGCAAGCCGGCCGGCTCAAATCACCACGGGATAAGTCGGGCTCTTAATCCTCCGTACTCTTCCCGTCAAGCCGGGCTTCGGCTAGCGATTGAGGCTCGTATCTGAGTTTCCCGGAGGGCATGGCTTGCGCTCCGAAGGACCGACATCGTGCCGTTCACCCTGCCGCCAGACGCCAATGGAATTCTGCCCGACCGCATGATCGCGGCGATGACGGAATCGGGCCTGATCCTGCCGGAATACCCGTTCGTCGAAAGCCAGATCCAGCCGGCCAGTCTCGATCTGCGGCTCGGGCCGATCGCCTATCGGGTCCGCGCCAGCTTCCTGCCGGGGCCGGACTGCACCGTCGCCGAGCGGATCGACGAGCTGAAGCTGCACGAGATCGATCTGTCGGACGGCGCGGTGCTGGAGACCAACTGCGTTTACATCGTGCCGCTGCTCGAAAGCCTGGCGCTGCCGCGCCACATCGTGGCGGCCGCCAATCCGAAAAGCTCGACCGGTCGGCTCGACGTGTTCACCCGCGTGATCGCCGACGGCACCCGCCGCTTCGACATGATCGGCGCCGGCTATCACGGCCCGCTCTATGCCGAGATCAGCCCGAAGACCTTCCCGGTGCTGCTGCGCGAAGGCTCGCGGCTGTCTCAAGTTCGCTTCCGCGTCGGCCAGGCCACGCTGGAGCAGGACGAGCTCGATGCGCTGCACGACGCCGAGCGGCTGGTCGATGCCGACGATGCCGATCTCACCGGCGGCGTCGCGCTCAGTGTCGATCTGTCGGGCGAGAACTCCGACGGCTTCGTCGGCTATCGCGCCAAGCGCCACACCGGCGTGGTCGATATCGACCGCCGCGGCGGCTATCCGGCCGGCGAATTCTGGGAGCCGATCGCGGCCCGCCCCGACGGCACGCTGATCCTCGATCCCGGCGAGTTCTACATTCTGGCGTCGAAGGAGGCGGTTCAGGTGCCGCCGGACTACGCGGCCGAGATGGT
Organism: Rhodopseudomonas sp. WA056; assembly: GCF_010906995.1. Taxonomy (NCBI): domain Bacteria; kingdom Pseudomonadati; phylum Pseudomonadota; class Alphaproteobacteria; order Hyphomicrobiales; family Nitrobacteraceae; genus Rhodopseudomonas; species Rhodopseudomonas sp. WA056. The sequence continues at coordinate 1,498 of NZ_QPFS01000158.1, forward strand.
GCCGTTCGATCCTTTGGTCGGCGAATTCCGCGTGCATTACGCCGGCTTTTTCGATCCCGGCTTCGGCTACGAAGGCGCCGGCGGCTCGGGCGCCCGTGCGGTGCTGGAAGTGCGCTCGCGCGAAGTGCCGTTCATTCTCGAGCACGGGCAGATCGTCGGCCGCCTGATCTACGAAAAGATGCTGTCGCGCCCCGACGCGCTCTACGGCCAGCGCATTGGCTCCAACTACCAGGCCCAGGGCCTGAAGCTGAGCAAGCATTTCAAGGCGTAGTGACAAAGCTCCCTAGCGTAGCGCGATACCGCTAGCTGAGTTGCCCTATACCGCAGGACAAGTGGTCGTTCTGTCAGAGGGTTGGCCGGGCCAGTGTACATTCCATAGGATTGAAGTCCCGAGTAGTTCGATATCCACTAACAGATAGCCGTTGGTGTCCTGCGTGGCTGCGGCAGTCTATTTCCTGCGCTCCCAAAAAGCCGTATAGCTGATTTGCTTTGCATATCTTCTAGTAACAAGGCTTTCGGCAATAGTTCGCAAAGAGCTTCGGAGATAGATATGATCGACCACATTCTATTGCAAAGATCCGTTCGTCGACCACATTCAGACGTTCCTTGTCTCGGCAGCGAGGTGGAATATCGCGCGGAAGAAGGTCTTTGGTATGCAAGTTCGGAAGTCAGTAAGTATTTTCGTCCTCCCATGACCAAGAAATTCGACATTGAGAGTGGAGAGGACATGAAAGGTGAATGAGCCTTAGTCGTTCCTTCCATTTTTAGTCTGTTCGCGCGCTACCAGCATCTAGAGCGGGGCTTGATGAGATGGTCGATCATGTTCTCCTGAGTAAGTCGGTCCGACGGCCGCATGCTAGGACTCATTATATTCCAGAGGCCGCCGAATATGATGCGAGCACCGGCTTATGGATGTCAAAGAAGGGTGAAATGCTGGCTGTGCGGCCGCCGCAAACGAAGAAAGAAGATGTCGAGACGGGCGAGGATGTAAAAGGAGAGTGAGTACACAGATTTTAATACTCTCGAGTATTTACGATTTCGCAGTCGATTTTGTCGTCAGGCAACTGAGGGCGCGGGGCGTCCGCTATATTCGATTGAATCGCGAGCAATTTCAGGACCTGAGATTGAGTTTCGACCCTGTGGCCCCTGCAATGAAGGTGACGGGACTGGGAATCGATGCGATCGTTGAATGCGATCTAAATGCCGTTTGGTTTCGAAGCCCTGTTTTTCTTCGTAACACCCCTGGGGAGGCGCTCGGTCTCGCACAGCAGCTTGCGCGATCTCAATGGGCTGCATTCCTCCGGAGTATGATGATCTTTGGAGACGCAAGATGGATGAATCATCCTGCTGCGGTTTACAAGGCAGAATGTAAGCCCTTGCAGCTCCAGGTGGCCGATCGTTGCGGATTTTCCGTGCCGAGCACGGTGGTTGGAAATAGTGTGTCTGAGATTCAGCTTCGGTTTCCGGACGACGTTGTAATCAAATCGATAGATACTGTCTATTTGCGCGATGGCGCAGACGCCCTATTCGCTTACACGAATGTGCTCTCCATCTCGGATCTAACCGATGAGAATCTTTCTGCTGCGCCGGTCATTGCCCAGAAGTTCGTAAGCCCGAAGAAGGACGTGCGTGTTACTGTAGTAGGCGATCGGTTTTTTGCTTATGAAATTCTGGTGGATGGAAAAGCTGCTCTGGGAGACTGGAGGCTGCATAAGCGTGACCAACTCCAATATCGACAGATTGAGTTGGAGCCTGCCGTTGGGCGTCGATGTGTTGATCTGTGCTCGCGACTAAACCTTCCGTTCGGCGGCATTGACTTGATCAATTCGGAAGGACGCTTCGTTTTCGTAGAAATCAATCCGACTGGTGAGTGGGCATGGCTCCCTGGAGCCGATGCCTCCGTTAGTGAGGCGATAGCCGATTGGCTGTGTAGAGGTGCGTACCGTGATCAAGAGAGTTGCGGGTCGAGCTTTTCATGAGGTCTGTCCATTTGTCTCCTATTTGCGGTTGCGGCAGAGGATCGAAAAGCGGCTGCATTGGAACTCGTCGTCCTCGGCTGGCGAGGAGCGGGATGTGTTGATGAGCGCCGTTGCCGATTACAGAATGCTTTCGATAAAGGGTCTTGAGGACAGTCTTAAGAGCGAGCATGAGCGCGCTATTTCTCTCGATGAGAAGACCTTCAAGTACGCGGCTTCGATCGCAACGGCCCTGACGCTGACCTCTACCGGTGTGGCTGCTGCTTCGCAGTTTGTTTCAGAATTTCATCTCGCAGCGGTAGCTTTCATGGCGAGCATTCTGTCTGCGGTCTATGTGGTCTCAGGTGGTCTGCTTGGCTTTGGTGCGGCTCGCACATTAAGATCTTATGGGGTCGGTGTTCGACACCGTCTTGCTCTTCAAGATGCGCGTCAAGCAGGTCAAGCAAATTTGCTAGCAGAATGCGTGGCGTACCAAGAGCAGGTCAATCTAATCAGAGTGGCGCGAAATGAAGTCGCATTCATGTCGATACGGAACGGTCTTCTCCTTTTAATGGTCGCCATCGCAGTTTTGCAGTTCGGTCTTCTCCAGGCATCGCGAAGCAACGATGATGTGGGTCGCAAAATTTGGAAGGCAGAAGGCCAATGTAAGGAGATCACGTCGTAGTACCCTTAGGGTGGGCAAAGGCGCACGGCGCTGTGCCCCGCGGGGTGCTTTCAATCTGATCAAGCGCGATGATGGTGGGCATGCTTTGCTTTGCCCACCCCACGGTCTCCTCTACGGCCAGCGCATCGGCTCCAACTACCAGGCCCAGGGCCTGAAGCTGAGCAAGCATTTCAAGGCGTGAGTTCGATCACGACTGCTGACGGCCGAGGTCTCCACGCACGAGGGCGATGGCGGTTTCGGTCTGCTCCAGCTTTGCCGCTATCTCTTCTGCCGTCAGGTGCGCTTCCGTGGCAGGGTCGTCGGAAGGATAGCGAAACGCGGTCGCCCAGGGTGTGATCGACGACAGCTCCTCGAACAGCGGCCTCGCCCTGTCACCGGCCGGTACCAGATTGGTCAACGCAACGAGATCGTGCCCTCGGCCGCCGTGCCGCGGAAAAGCGATGCGAACAGCAATCAGCCGTGCCTTGATCGCCTTCTCGGCGGCTTGTTGAGCCAGATAGGCCGCTTGCGGCAATGAAGCTGGAGGAGTGAGCAAGCGGCGTGCCGCAATCACGTCACTCGTAGCCAAATCGAGCCAGAGCCCGGGATCGCTCGAGCTCATGGCGCCAATGAAAGCGCGGCTTTGTCGAAGACGACGCGGCCGTCTCGCTCGATCTGATGGCTGATGCTGCCGGGATCGGCCCGCGCCGCTTCGAAGCGGCTCCGACGCAGCGGCACGATTTGGATCGGAATGCCCAGATCCGAAACCTGCTGCCACAGAGAGATGGGCGTGAACGCTCCCGGCGCGACGTCGTCGCTCAGGATCACGCACAGGTCGTAATCACTATCGGGCGTGTGGTCTCCGCGAGCTCGGCTTCCGAACAGGATGATCGTCTCGACCGGCCCGATCATGGCCAGCCGGTTGACGGCCTCGCGCAAGCGAAGCGGTTCGTCGATGTCGAAAGCGACGCTCATCCCCGACTTATAGCACGAACGCCCCAAAAACCGCACCAGCGATCCAGTTGCCGCAATGCTGCGCGCGGGCGAGGAACGTTCAACGGGATGCAGACTGGTCACCCGCCGGTGTCACCCGCCAGATCGCGTTGCCGACGTCGTCGGCGACCAGCAGGGCGCCGCGGTTGTCCAGGGCGACGCCGACCGGGCGACCCTGCGCCTGTTCGTCAGCGTTGAGGAAGCCGGCCAGGACGTCGCGCGGTGGGCCGGACGGTTTGCCGCCTTCGAACGGGACGAAGATCACCTTATAGCCGGAGCGCGGCTTTCTGTTCCACGAGCCGTGCTGGCCGACGAACGCGCCGCCTTTCATCTGGTCCGGAAACAGGTCGCCGGTGTTGAAGGCGAGCCCGAGCGATGCGGTGTGGTTGCCCAGTGCGTAGTCCGGCACGATCGCCTTCGACACCAGATCCGGTCGCGGCGGCTTGACGCGGTCATCGACGTGCTGGCCGAAGTAGCTGTACGGCCAGCCGTAGAATCCGCCGTCCTTCACCGAAGTCATGTAATCGGGCACGAGGTCGCTGCCGATCTCGTCGCGCTCGTTGACGACGACCCACAATTCGCCGGTCTCGGGATGAAACGCCGGGCCGTTGGGGTTGCGCAGGCCGGACGCGAACAGCCGGGTCGCGCCGCTCTGCCGGTCGACTTCGATCACCGCGGCGCGGTTTTCCTCGACCGCCATGCCGTGTTCGGCGGCGTTGCTGTTGGAGCCGGAGGTCGCGTACAGCTTGCTGCCGTCCGGGCTGGCGACGAGATCCTTGGTCCAGTGATGATTGAGCGGGCCGGCCGGCAGATCGGCCAGCTTTTCGCCCGCTGCGGTGATCCGGGTGTCGCCCGGACTGTAGGGGAAGCGCATGATCCCGTCGGTATTGGCGACGTAGAACTCGTTGCCGACCAGGGCCATGCCGAACGGCGAATTGAGCCCTTCGAGGAAGGTGTTGCGCACCTCGGCGACGCCGTCGCCGTCGGCATCGCGCAGCAGCGTGATGCGGTTGGCGCTCGGCGTGCGGGCGCCGGCCTGCCCCATCACGTACTCGGCGATCCGGCGTTTCAGGCCCTTGCCCTCTTCGGGGCGCTCCGGCGCGTTGGTCTCGGCCACCAGCACGTCCCCGTTCGGCAGCACATGAATCGTCCGTGGGTGATCGAGTCCTTTTGCGAACGCCGTCACCGCCAATCCTTCCGCGGGCTTGGGTTTGGCGCCTTCCGGCCAGCCGACCGCCTCGGCGATGTTGACCGTGGGCAGCAGCGTGTTGGCCGGCTCCGGCAGCTTCGGCGAGGGGCCGAAATCCTCGCCCTGTGCCAGATTGGACTGATCGCCGCAGGCCGCGAGCGGCAGCACCAGGACGAGGCAGAGGGCGAGCCGGCTGGTCGGAAGCGATCGGCGCATCGACTATTCTCCGTTGGAGGAACTCAACAATGGCAATGTCGGAAGCGGGGTTGTGTTCAATTCCCACCCGTGAAAATCAGTGAGACGGCTGGTCGCAGGGCGGCCGCGGCGGAAGCCACGAACAAGAACGACAACGGGAAGAGAGCCTATGGGAGAAGCGTCCGAAGCCGGGCAGGCGGCGCCGTCGCGCGCGTGGCGCGGCGTTGCCGATCTATATCATGCGGTGTTCACCGGCCTGATCCTGACACTGGTTAGCCGCCGCGGCACGGCGGATGCCGCCGAATTCGTGTTCCGGGTGTTTCGTCGCCAGCAGCAGGAACGCTTCGTCGCCGGGCTCGCCAAGCTCGGCCTCGATCATCTGCCGCCGGCGGTGGCGGCGGCGCAGTATCACTATCTGTCGAACTGGATCGGCGGCGTGCACGTCGAATACATCTACGAGAACGATCGCAAGGCGTGGATCCGCTATCCGCCGCCGCGCTGGATCTGGCGCGGCACCGCGATCTGCGGCGTCCCAGGCGAGGTGTCGAAAGCGATGCTGCGCGGCTGGCATGCCAACAACGGCGTCGCGCTCGGCAATCTCAGGCTCGGCTTCGTCTGCACCAAGCAGAGCGTCGACGGCCAGGACGGATTGGAAGGCTACTACTACGAGGCCGATGACGTCCTCAAGCCGGATCAGCGGCTGCAATTCGCCCGCCACCTCGATGCGCCGCTGTTCGATCCGGCGGCGGCGCCGGCGCTGCCGGTCGAGAGCTGGCCGAAGCGGCGGCTGGAGAAAGCCCACCGTAACTACGCGATGGAATATGTTCGCACGGCGGCGCCGGTCGTGGTGCAATTATTCGGCCCGCTCGACGGCGGCCATCTGCTGCATCTCACCGGCAAGTTGATCGGGATGCAGTCCTATGACGATCTAGCGCCGACGCTCGGTGCGACCGGCCGCGACGCCGCCGGTTTCGCCGCCTTGCTGCGGGCGCTGCTCGCGGCGCAGGATGACGACGCCGGGCTGCGCGAGACCGGCGGCGGATACGAGCTGCGGCAGATCGGCTGGAAGCTGATGGATGGCGTCGCCGACGCCCACCCGGCCTGCGTTCGCGTGCTCCAAGGACTGGTCGAGGGCCTCGCTGCCGGCTGCGGCCGTCGCATCGCGGTCAGTCTGGCCGGCGATCACCACGCAGCGCCGCTGGTTTGGACGGTGCGCTGACCTTCCGGTCGGTGCGCTCCGATCTGCCCGCGGGCGGCCATGCGTGGCGCGGGCATCGCGTCCCTCTGGAACGGTGATAGAGACAGGGACGCTCGGCCGAGATCGGGCCTCGGGGGAAACGCATGTCCGATATCGCCGTGGCGGAGCTGCCGCCGGTCGCGCAAGGCGCACCGGCTCCGCCTGCCCCGTCACCGCCCCCTCCGAAGAATCCGCTGCTCGACGACGGCATCCTGCGCACGCTGCTGCGGCTGTCGTGGCCGAACGTGGTGGCGCTGACCGCCGGCACCTGCGTGGCGGTCGCCGAGACGTCCTATGTCGGACGGCTCGGCACCGAAGCGCTGGCCGCGATGGCGCTGGTGTTTCCGTTCGTGATCCTGACCATGACGATGTCGGGCGGCGCGATGGGGGGAGGCGTCGCCTCGGCGATCGCGCGGGCGCTCGGCTCCGGCGACGACGAGCGCGCAGCCGCGCTGGCGATGCACGCGCTGCTGATCGGGCTGTGCTTCGGTCTGATGTTCACGGTCGGCATGCTGATTTTCGGAGAGCGGGCGCTGGAACTGCTGGGCGGCCGCGGTGCGGTGCTCAGCCAGGCAGTCGGCTACACCCACATCTTCTTCGCCGGCGCGGTGGTGCCGTGGCTGATGAACACCTTCGCGGCGATCCTGCGCGGCACCGGCAACATGAAGCTGCCGTCGCTGATGATCCTCAGCTCGGCGATGCTGCAGATCGTGCTCGGCGGCGTGCTCGGCCTCGGCTTCGGGCCGATCCCGCGGTTCGGCATGCCGGGCGTCGCCGCCGGCACATTGGTGGCGTTTTCGATTGGTGCTGCGGTGATGGCCTGGGTGATCTTCTCCGGCCGCGCCGGGGTGACGCCGCGTCTGAAAGGACTGCGGATCGAACGTGGGATGTTCTTCGATATTCTCAAGGTGGGTGCAGTGTCGTGCTTCTCGCCGCTGCAGTCGGTGCTGACCATCACCATCTTCACCCACATGCTGGCGCATTTCGGCACCGCGGTGCTGGCCGGCTACGGCATAGGCGGGCGGCTCGAATTCATGCTCACCTCGATCGCTTTCGCAGTCGGCATCGCCTCGGTGCCGATGATCGGCATGGCGATCGGCGCCGGCCGGGTGAAGCGGGCGCGGCGGATCGCCTGGACGGCCGGACTGGTGTCGTTCCTGTTTGTCGGGGTGTTCGGCACCGGGATCGCGATCATGCCGCATCTGTGGGTCGACCTGTTCACCGACGATGCCGCGGTGCGGCTCGCCGGCGAGCAATATCTGCGCGCCGCGGGGCCGATGTACGCGTTCATCGGGCTAGCGATCTCGATGTATTTTTCGGCGCAGGGCGCCGCCAGGGTGCTGGGGCCGGTGCTGGCCCAGACCGGACGGCTACTGTTCGTTGTCGTCGGCGGCTGGCTGCTGATCGAGCACCACGGCAGCGTCGGCAGCTTCTATCTGCTCGCCGCCGGCTCGATGGTGCTGCTCGGGCTGACGTCGGCGCTCAGCGTGCTGGTGACGCGCTGGGGGCCGAAGCCGCCGGCCGTGCCGGTGGCGCGCTAGCTGTGAGCTTTCATTAGGTTGTCCATCCGGTCCGGACCGAGGATGCTGAGGTTGCGAAGCTTCAGTGTCCAAGGAGGGACCGGATGAACATTCACAAGAATGCCCGTTTGACGCCGATTGGTCGAGAG
>NZ_QPFS01000159.1:0-9299 GCF_010906995.1 Rhodopseudomonas sp. WA056
CCCGCGACCGTGGCGCCGATCTGGTCGGCGTTGGCCTCGATACCGAACTGATTGATGGTGGTGAGCCGGTCGTAGAACGACCCCTTGTCCCAGAACGCGTCTTCCGAGCAGCCGATGCAGCCGTGGCCCGACTGGATCGGGAACGACACGCCGCCGTTCCAGCGCACCGTCGAGCAGGCGTTGTAGGTGGTCGGCCCCTTGCAGCCCATTTTGTACAGGCAATACCCCTTGCGGGCGCCGTCGTCGTCCCATTCCTCGACGAACTGACCGGCGTCGAAATGCGACCGGCGATAGCATTTGTCGTGGATGCGCTGGGAATAGAACATCTTCGGCCGGCCCTGGCGGTCGAGCTCGGGCAGTCGTCCGAAGGTGATGATGTAGGTGACGACGCCGGTCATCACTTCGGCGATCGGCGGGCAGCCCGGCACCTTGATCACCGGCTTGTTGCGGATCACCTTGTCGATCGGGGTGGCGTTGGTCGGGTTCGGTTTGGCGGCCTGCACGCAGCCCCACGAGGCGCAGCTCCCCCAGGCGATCACCGCCATCGAGTCCTCGGCCATTTCCTTCAGCTTCTCGACGAAGGGACGGCCGCCGTCGATGCAGAACATGCCGTCTTCGTTCAGCGGCGGATTGCCTTCGACCGCCAGCACGTACTGGCCTTTGTACTTCTTGCGGGTCTCTTCGAGGATCGCATCGGCCTGATGGCCGGCCGCCGCCATGATGGTGTCGTCGTAGTCGAGCGAGATCATCGACAGCACCGCATCCTTCACCAGGGGATGCGCCGAACGGATGAAGCTCTCCGAGCAGCAGGTACATTCCAGGCCGTGCATCCAGATCACAGGCACGCGCGGCTTGGTTTCCAGCGCCTTCGCGATCTGGGTGCCGCCGATCGGGCCGAGGCCGAGACTGGTGGCGGTGAGACTGCAGAATTTCACGAAGCTGCGCCGCGTGATGCCCTGCCGCCTGATCACCTCGTAAAAGGTTTCCGTCACTGCACCCATGATGGCTCCCGGTGTCCCGCCCTCTCGAAGTCTCTGGACGGACTTCGCAACTTCACGAGAGTTCGCAAGAACCATGCCAGCAACGCGAAGGAATGATGCGGTGCACCAAGTGCTTGATACGAACGGTAAAGCGCGACGCGCTCGGGTGAGGCCGGTGAGCTTCGGGAAACGACGAGGTGATAAGCCGGTTGCGGCGCTGACAACCGAGTGACCGCAGGTGCGATCAGCGAAGCAGTTAGTGTGCAGTGCACACCATGCAGGGATCGAACGAGCGCACGACGTGCTGGATGGTGACCGCTCGCGCGCCGGAATCGCCGACCGGCGTGCCGACCAGCGCTTGTTCGAGCGGGCCGGGAACGCCGCCCTGATCACGCGGCGAGAAATTCCAACTGGTCGGCGCGATGATCTGGTAGCGGCGGATGCTGTCGCCGCGCAGTTCGATCCAGTGACCGAGGCTGCCGCGGGCGGCTTCGACAAGGCCGATGCCGCTTCCGTCGCGGCCGCGCTCGCCCCGTTCCAGAAACGGCTCGGCAAGATCGAGCTGCCGCGCCCATTGCTGCATCGCCAGCACCAGCCGCGCGGTCTCGCGCAACCGCGCGATCACCCGCGTGGTGACGCAGGGGCCGAAGCGGCCGAGACAATCGCGGATCAGCGGATCGCCGTCGACCGCCTGTCGTGCCAGGGCGCCGACTTCGGCCGGGCCGCCGCCGAGCCGCGGCGCCTTGCACCAGCTATAGCCGGCCGGCTTGTCCGCATCGGGGACGGTGTCGGCTTCCATCGGCGACAATGCAGTGTCGCGCATCCAGGCGTGAGCCACGTCCTCGGTGATCGCGGCCGGATCGAATGCAGCGCGCTCCGCGCTGGATGGATCGAACACGCCGGCAGCGAACAGCGGCACGTCGTCGCCGTGATAGGCGCCGACGCTCATCAGCGGCAGCGCGATCCGCCCGAGCCGATGCAGCGCCAGATCGTCGGCCACCGCGAGAAAGCGGGCGAAATCGCCGTCGCGGCCATCGCGCCAGGTTTCGAGTGCTCGGGCGCTGTCGATCGCCAGCACGTTATCGAGGCTGTCGCCGAACACGGTGCGTTCGAGAAAGTCGCGGAGGTCGCCGATGATCGACAGCAGTTGCACCCGCTCGCCGAGATCGATCGCGCAGGTCGTGCCGCCCGGCTGAAACGCCAGACTGTGCGGCCATTTGCCGGCGAGCAGGCCCATGATCTGCAACAATCGCGCCCGCGCCGGCAGCATCGCCTGCGCCGCACTGCCCTGCACCGCCTTGAAGCGGGCCGCGATCTCCGGATGCCACGGCCGCTCCGCATAGGCATCGCGCGCGAAGTCCGGCATGAAGAACAGATAGAAGTGCGTCAGATGATCGGCCGCGTTTTCGGCCGCATGCGCCAGATTGGCGGCGAGCACGCCGTTACGCGCCGGCCGCACGCCTCCGGCCGCCCGTAGCGCGGCCGCTGCGGCCATCGACTGCGACACCGAGCAGATGCCGCAGATCCGCGGCACCAGCGTCAGCGCATCCATCGCCGATCGCCCGCGCAGGATCTGCTCGAAGCCGCGATACAGCGGTGCGGTGACTTCAGCCGACACTACGACGCCGCCGTCGATGTCCAGCCGCACTTCCAGATCACCCTCGACGCGATTGAACGGGCCGACCGTAATCCGCCTCGTCATGGCCGGCGGCCGGGATAGCTGCGCGGGGGCACCACGATGTGATCGGCCGCCGCGTTGGCGCGAACCCGGTTCGGCATCGCCGATTTCGACAGCGCCGCGAGCGCGACGAACCAGGCTTTCGGCATGTCGAGCGGCAGGCCGACCGGGATGCCGGCGAGCTTGGCTGTCTCCATGAAGCCCTGCGAGGTCTCGAAGCCCGGCGAGGTGCAGGCGATGCAGGCGTAGCCGCCGCTGGTGCAGGAGCCGCCGCCGTTCCAGCCGCGCTGGTTGCAATCGCCGACCGCCTGGGTCGCCTTGCAGCCGAGATGCTCCATCAGACAGCCCTGTTGCGACAGCTCCTCGGCGCTGGCCTTGTACTCGTAGAACTCGTTGCGGGCGCAGCCGTGATGGGCGAGGTGATCGGCAAAGAACCGCGGCCGGCCGTAGCGATCGAGCCCGTCCGGTCCCAGTCCGCCGAGCGCCAGCGACGCCAGCGTTTCGACGATCCAGCCGGGATGCGGCGCGCAGCCGGCGATGTTGATCACCGGCAATCCGGCGGCGGAGCGGAACTCGGCGCCGAGCGCTCCACCGCGGGCCGGCCCCGCGAATTGCAGGCCGGTCGCATCGGTCGGATTGTCGCCGGCCATAGGCACGCCGCCGAAAGCGGCGCAGCTTCCCGCCGCGACGACGTAGCCGGCGCGCCGCGCGAGGGCCTCGACCCAGTGCAGCACCGGGCGGCCGGTGCCGCCGAGCATATTGAAGCGGCCGGTGCCGTTCGGCCCGCACAGCAACGCGCCTTCGATCACCAGCGCATCGAGCCGCTGCTCGCCGGCGACGAGGCGATCCAGGATCGCGACGGCCTGATCGCCGGTCTCTTCGCTCGCCGAGGGATGCCAGATCAGATCGATGCCGAACCGGGCAAGCTCGGCGAACCAGCCGGCATGTCCGGCCTCCAGGGCGGCCATGGTACAGCCGCCGCAACTCGCCGCCTGCAGCCACAGCACGTCGAAGGTGCCCAATGCCGATGCCCCCTTTTGCATTTCAGTTGTCGTTGCCCCGGAATCTAGGGACGGTTGCGGACCGGCCGCAAGCACGAACTTTTTGCCCTTTCGGCAGTTCGCCCGCACCAGCCGTCGGGATCGCGGCCGAGTCGCGTGGTGTACCGGCGGCTGGGCGCGGCGGCACACCGTGGTGCCCGACCAGATCAGCGGGGCTGCAGACACCGGCCGATCTCGACGCCTCAAGCGTCGGCACGTCAGCCGGTCGTGTTGACCCGGCCATTCCGCCGCGATCCGGCCAGCGGCGACTGCATAAAGGCCCCGCTCGGAGACGGTGCTCACTGAGCAGTGCGGGTGGCAGCCATTGCGCTCAGCCTAAAGCTACTCCCCGCCGACCGGAAAGCCACTATACGCGAAGCCGTATAGTCTGGATTTATACGCAGGTGCGCATATTGACGGAATTCATGCAGACGGTGGCCCTCGCCGGCGTCGGCCTCGGCTGATATGCAGCCTGTTCGAAGATCTTGCCGAACGTGCAGTCGCAACAACCGATGCCGTTCTGGCGACACCCCCACCGGATTTCCAGAGCAAGCCGCCGCATCCCAGCGATTGGCTGTCCATACGCGTGTTCGCCTGCTTCTCGAAGCTGCGGTCAGTCGGCCGCGCTACGAAAAGTCGATAGTCGAACTGCTGAGCTTCGTTACCGGTCATGCCGGAAAGAGCGGGTTGGCAGGACCGCCCCCAGGCCATCGCCGGCGACCCGCAGCCAGCCCCTTCGACAACGGGCATCATCGACGGACCGAAAACCGACGGAATTTGAAGAATTTTTCGCTATTCAGGTCTAATGGCGGAGAGGGAGGGATTCGAACCCCCGATAGGCTTGCACCTATGCCGCATTTCGAGTGCGGTGCATTCAACCACTCTGCCACCTCTCCTTGGTGCCAAAGCGGGCGATTCACGCCCGGTGGTTGGGGCGTGTTCTAGGCGAGGAGCGGCGGATAGACAAGGCGGGGTGCGGCGGATTTCTCTCCGGAATCGACCGGAGAACGCCAGATCGCCGCCCCCGCGCGGCGCCGGGGGCCGCGGGAGATCAGGCCTTCTCCTTGCTATCCTTGTCTTTTTTGCCCTTATCCTTGTCTTTCTCCTTGTCCTTCTCGCGTTCCTTCTTCGCCTTGTCCTTGTCGCGGCGGTTGGTGAAGCGGGCGTTGCCGAGGCCGGTGCCGATCGTGAGCACGCCCCAGCGCTCGAATTCCTGCATGAACGGCACTTCGCTGAGGCCCTGGGCGACGCCGTCATTGTGCATCAGGATCGCGGTGTCGTGCTTGCCGATCATCGGGATGCCTTCGAGCAGGCTGCGCGGCAGGTGGAACTTGCTGCTCTCCCAATTGCCGGGCAGGTTCTGGGCGCCCTTTTCGATGCTGCCGTCGGCGTTGATAACGCCCGGACAGGAAATGCCGATGAACGGCGCCAGCTTGAAGCCTTCGTCTTCGGCCTGCGCGATCAGATCCTTCAGCATCCGCGTCAGCCGCTTCACCGCGCCCTCACGGGTCGGCTCGTCCTCGGCGTGGCGCCACAGGTCGGACTTCCAGACCGAGGCTTTCGACAGGTCCGGCGCCTTTTTCCAGGCGGTCTCGACCACGCCGCAGCGGATGTTGGAGCCGCCGATATCGACCGCCAGGATGCTGTCGTGCGCCTCGAAGATCCACGACGGCGCCAGATGCAGGCAGCCGATCAGCCCGGCCTCGTCGGGGTGAAACCGGATCGGCACCAGATCGACCGCGTGGCCCTCCGCCTTCAGCAGAATGTCGGTGCGGGCGATCGCCAATTCGCCGACCCGGCTTTGGCGGAAGCCGCCACCGACCACGATGCACTCGGTGTCGGCCCAGGCCTTGGTGCGCAGGAAACGCTTGGTGACATAGGCAAGCTCCTGGGCGAAATCCTCGATCGCGCTGTGCACCACCGCCGCGGCGGCGACGTCGTCGCTGGTCAGCGCCTCGTCGAGCGCGCCTTTGGCGATCTTCTTGGTATCCCGCCGACCAAAAGGATCGTCACCCGCCTCGCGCAGCGGCTTGCGCCAATCGTCGAGCAGGCGCTGGAATGCGCCCCGGCACGCGCGGTCGCCGAGAAACCCGTCGTCGTCCTTGATCTCGATATTGTAGCTGTCGATCTCGACCGAAGGCAGGCGCGTCGCGCCATGCCCGGCGATGCCGGCATTGGTGGCGGTATCCTCAGCCATCTGGAGCCCCCCGTTCGAACCGATCGACAACGATCCCGGAACCGGTTGGTTGCATGCCCGCTCCGGCTCCGCCTGCCGGGCCGTCCGCCGCCGGCAGATTCGCGGCCGCGCCGCCTTGACGGCAGTGACCCGGCGGGTATAAGTCACGCACCGGCGCGGGCAGGTCTCGCGCCGGATTGTTTTTGTGCGGCCAGAGGCGTGTTTTCGCCCGGCTCAAGTCCATCCGCACCGAAGCCGCGGCGCTTTCGTCGTCGCACCCCGTCATCGACTGACCAAAAAGCCGGCCCGGGTTCACCCGAGGCCGGGTTCGAACACGAAGGAACAAAAAGATGTTCGCAGTCATCAAAACCGGCGGCCGGCAGTACCGTGTCGTTCCGGAAGATGTGCTCGAAGTAGGCAAGCTCGACGGCGACGTCGGCACCATCATCCAGCTCGGCGAAGTGCTGGTGCTGGGCGGCGACACCCCGGTTCTCGGCGCGCCCACCGTGGCCGGCGCCACCGTGGCTGCCGAAGTGCTGGACCACAAGCGCGGTCCGAAGGTGATCGCGTTCAAGAAGCGCCGCCGCAAGCACTCCAAGCGCAAGCGCGGCTATCGCGATGAAATCACCGTGCTGCGGATCACCGAGATCCTCGCCGACGGCAAGCAGCCTTCGGTCGGCCCCCGCCCCAAGCGCGCCAAGGCGGCCCCGGCTGCGGAAGCCGCCGAGTAAGTCGGCGCGCAGCAGGCGTGACAAAAAAGCGGGATGATTCCGTAACGGGATTCATCTAAAAGGCATTTCGGATTTTGGAGACGAGCCATGGCTCATAAAAAAGCGGGCGGTTCCTCGCGCAACGGACGTGATTCCGCAGGCAAGCGTCTTGGCATCAAGGCGTTCGGCGGCGAGCGCGTGATTCCCGGCAACATCATTGCGCGTCAGCGCGGCACCCAGTGGCATCCCGGCCTCAACGTCGGCATGGGCACTGATCATACCTTGTTCGCCAAGGTGGAAGGCCACGTCGAATTCCGCGCCAAAGCCAACGGCCGCACCTACGTATCGGTACTCCCGATTGCGATGCAGGCGGCCGAATAGACGGTGGACAAAAATATGTGTCCGCCGGGTCCTGTCAAACCGGCGGAGCACACCTAAGGGCTCCAGGGGAGGCGGGATAACCGGCCTCCCCTTTTTCTTTGCGTAGTTCTACGGCGCATCTTCAGGAGCCCGCCATGTTGCAGGAGATCCCGACCACCACGCCCTCGTTGCGCGAGGCGAGACCTTGCGTCCTCGAGACCGAGCGGCTGACGCTGCGCAAACCGGTGCTCGCGGACGTTCAGGCCATCGCTTCGCTCGCCAATGATCGCCGTGTCGTCGAGATGACCCGGCGGATGCCGTTCCCGTACACCCGCGACGACGCCGCGCGCTTCGTCACCGCGCTGCCCAAGGGCAACGACAGCGTGTTCCTGATCGAGGCCGAAGACCTGGAGCCGATCGGCCTGGTCGGCGTCGACTGGAGCGACCGCGATGCGCCGGAGCTCGGCTACTGGCTCGGCGTGCAGCATTGGGGCAACGGCTACGCCACCGAAGCGGCGCGGGCGGTGATCGACTTCACCTTCGAGGTGCACGGTGCCAGTCAGATGATCTCCGGCGCCCGCGTGGTCAATCCGGCATCGCGCAACGTGCTGGAGAAGTGCGGCTTCCAATGGACCGGTGTCGAGCTGCACCGCTTCGACGCGATCGCGTCATCGAGCCCCGTCGACTGCTTCCGCCTGACCCGCGGGGTGTGGTCGTCGCTGAAGAAGTGGGGCACGACCAAGCGGCGGTGCTGACGCAGACGTCGTCGGGAGAGTGTACGCATCGGCCGGGCCGCGCCCCGGCCGATGCTGTTTCCGAGACAGTCGTATCAAGCCTCACCTTTGCTGTTACCCACCGCTTAACCACCGCCGGAGGAGAAGTAACCGACCTCGGTCGGAACCGAGTTCAGCGGGGCGGGCAAGCTGCGTAGGACGGACTTCCAAACAGGGAGTTCCAAATGTCCGCTCATCGCTACATCCAAGCCGTCCTCGCCCGCGACCTCGCCGAAGACATCAAGCCGCTCGCGCCCGCGACGATCGATCAGATCGAACGTGCCGCCGACCGTGCCGCGGAGGCCGATCAGCATCGCGAGCGGACCGAACAGCTCAGCTTCCGCTTTGTCGATCTCGACCGCCGGTTCGGTATCTGATCCTGGCGGCCAGGCGCGTTCAATCGGCGCTTAACCATCGCCGGCTGATCGCGCCGCCTCCAACTTCGCGCATACGCGATCTTCATCAACTACGTGTAGTCAGGCGTCAGTTCGACCAGGGAGGTCCAGATGCCCGTTTCGCCCGACCAGGCCGCCGCCGTCCGCGACGTGCGCGACGAATTCCGTGCCGACCTCGACGCGTTCGAGGCGACCGAGCGCAAGCTGTTGATCGAGGAGCGCCGCGAACGTGCGCGCGTGCTCAGCGAGAGGTTCAACGGCCTGACGCTGCGCGTCAGCGAGTAGTCACGCGGCCGGCGGACGGGCCGCACGCTCGCGCCAGCCGAGATAAAGCCCGGAGCCGACGATGATCGCCGCGCCCACCATCAGCGCATGCGACGGGACATCGCCGAACAGCAGCCAGCCGAACGCGGCGGCGAAGATGATCATCGTGTACTGATACGGCACCACCACGCTCGCCGGCGCCAGCCGCAGCGAACGGTTGACGCACAGCAGACCGACCGCCGACACCGCACCCGAAATCGCGAACCAGACCAGATCGCCGGGGGGCGGCGTCATCCAGCCCGACGGAGCCAGAACGAGGCCGAGCAGCAGCGTTCCGGCGAATTGCTGCGAGGCCAGCACCATGTCCGGGGTCTGGCGCAAGAACCGCGTCAGCAGCAGCAGCCCTGCGAACAGCACGCTGGCGAGGATCGCGATCAGCGCCGGCCAGCTCACGGTCTGGGCCGAGGGCTGCAGCGCGATCAGCACGCCGACGAATCCGATCACGATCGCGATCGCCCGCGGCTTGTCGATCGGCTCGCCGAGAAACAGCGCTGCGCCGACGGAGACGAACAGCGAGGAGGCGAGATAGAAGGTGATGACGTCGGCGAGCGGCAGATAGACGGTGGCCAGATAGAACACCGCGACTTCGCAGGCGGCGATCAACGTCCGCGCCAGTTGCAGGCCCGGCCGCTCCAGCCGCGCGAACGCCTTGCGGTGACGCCAGATCAGCGGCGACAGCACCAGCAGCCCGGCCAGCGCCCGCAGCAGCAGCAATTGTCCGACCGAATAGGTCGCCACCACCGTCTTGCCGGCCGCGTCGGAGAACGAGAACGCCAGCATCGCCAGCAGCATCAGCAGGATGCCGGCGATCCGCGCGGTGCGCGGATCGGATGCGGTGGTGATTTTGGCGAACAGCCCCATAT
>NZ_QPFS01000015.1:0-56306 GCF_010906995.1 Rhodopseudomonas sp. WA056
GGAGACCAAGCCTAAGTCGCAGGCGCCCGCGCCGCGTAGCACGGCACCGCCCAAGGCCGAGCGTCAGGCCGCGCTCGCCGCTGCGGCGCGGGCAGGGCAGGCGGCTGCCGAGCACCTGACCGCCGCGGCCGACTGTGAACGACAGCATCGCGGTGCCCTGCTCGCGCGCAGCCCGGGAGCCGGCCGGATACTGCCGATAACGGACGAGATGTGCGGCGAGCCGGTCACGGTAAGACGGCAGTGCCGCAGCGGCAGCCGCCTGCCCTGCCCGCGCCGCAGCGGCGAGCGCGGCCTGACGCTCGGCCTTGGGCGGTGCCGTGCTACGCGGCGCGGGCGCCTGCGACTTAGGCTTGGTCTCCTCGCGCTTGGCGTAATCGCGCTTCGGTTTGGCGGGCTCGCGCTTAACCGGCTCCGGCTCAGCCGGCTGACGTTGCTGCGGCAGCACCACTTCGGGCGTCGGCAGCACCGGCGCCGGCGACTCCGGCAGTTGCTCGGCGAGCTGCTGCTGGGCTTCGGGCCGCTGAGGCGTTGCCTCCTCGTGCGGCGCCGGCGCTTCCTGCATCTCCGGCCCCGGCGCCAAATCCTGAGGCTGCGGCGCCGGCGCGGCGGGAACCGGCGCCATATCGACCATGATGACCGGCATCGCGACGCCCGGTGCCGGCGCCTGCTGATACCAGGCAACGGCGGCGGCGATCAGCCCGAAATGCGCCACCACGATCGCGGCCGCCGACAGCAGCCACTGGCTGCGGCCGCGGCCGGGCGTCTCGTGCAGCGCGTAGTCGTTCATGGCTGATCCCGGCCGTCGAGCCCGACCAGCGCGACCTTCAAGTAGCCGGCATCACGCAGCAGGTTCATCACCGCCATCAGCTCGCCGTAGCTGACCGCCTTGTCGGCGCGCAGGAAGATCCGCTCGTCCTTGTTGCCGTTCGTCGCGCTCTGCAGCGCCGCACCGAGCGCGTCGCGCGCCACGACGGCCTCACCGACTGCCAGCGTCAGATCCGGCTGCACCGACAGATACACCGGCTTGTCCGGGCGCGGCTGCGGCGCTGCGGTCGAGGCTGGCAGATCGACGCCGATATCGACGGTGGCGAGCGGGGCTGCGACCATGAAGATGATCAGCAACACCAGCATCACGTCGATGAACGGTGTGACGTTGATCTCGTGCGCGACCTCGAGATCGTCCTCCGCCGCAAACCGTCGTCCGCCGAGCCGCACGCCCATCGACTCACCCTGCCCGCATCTGCCGCGCCGAGCGGCCGCGATCGCGGCTGACCAGCAGCAGCACCTGCGCCGACGCATCGCCGAGCAGCGCCCGATACGCCGCAATGGCGCGGACGAGGTAGTTGTAGATCACCACCGCCGGCACTGCGGCGACGAGGCCGAGCGCGGTGGCGAGCAGCGCCTCGGCAATGCCCGGCGCCACCACCGCCAGATTGGTGGTGTGCGCTTCGGAGATGCCGATGAAGGCATTCATGATACCCCACACCGTGCCGAACAGGCCGACGAACGGCGCCACCGCGCCGATGGTCGCAAGAATGCCGGTGCCGCCGGCGATCTTGCGCGCCATCGCCGCCTCGACGCGCTCCAGCCGCAGCGCGACCCGGTCCTTGAAGTCGGCATCAAAGGTCCAGCCCGATAGGCTGCCTTCGCGCGCGGCGGTCTGAATCAGTTGCGAGACCGCGTCATGCGCGCCCTCGCTGCTGCGGCCGAGTTCGGCCAGAGTCGTATCGGTTTCGAGCTTGGCCAGACCGTCGCGGGCGCGTGCAGTCTCGCGCCGTAGCTCGATGGTCTTCGACAGCCACACCGTCCAGGTCGCAAGTGAAGCGATCGCGAGCCCGGCCATCACCACCTTCACGACGATGTCGGCATTCCGGAACATCCCCCACGGCGACAGATCGCGCGGCAGGTTGGCGATGTCGGCGGCGGCATGCGCGACGCTGCCGAGCAGCAGCGCAGCCGCGGCGCCGAGCGCGCCGGCACAGACGAGATTGCGGATCATCGACGGGACGCGAAACGGCGGCATCATCCACTTTCGGCAGGCAAAGGCGTTCGGCGCGGGGCCGCGAGCTATCGCACGGATCGCCGGCCGCTCGAAATCAATTCTGGCCCTTCCGCTCCTATGCCCGAGCGCCATCGCATAATCGCGGCGGACGCGGTTTGTTCTGGCTCAAAGCGGCGGTTTACCGGAACCTCATGGCAACCGGCGGCGGCCTTTCCCGACAGCGCTCCGCGACACGGAATTCCTCGGCAAATGCGGCAGAGATGCCGTTTGCAGTCGCGCGCGCGACCTGCCACACTCCGTGGAACACAACCGGCGCCATAAGCCGAGACAACAAGAAACGGGAGGACGGATGAGCTCCTACGAGACGATCCTGGTCGAGCGACCGGATCCGGCGGTCGCACGAATCGTGATGAACCGCCCCGAGGCGCGCAACGCGCAAAATCTGCAGATGACCTACGACCTCAACACAGCGTTCGACGACGCGGTGCAGGACGACACCGTCAAGGTGATTATCCTGGCCGGCGCCGGCCCGCACTTCTCCGCCGGCCACGATCTGCGCGCGCATACCAAGAACGACGCCGGCGTCGACTTTCCGCCGGTCGGCCATTGGGGCGGCTTTCGCGAGCCCGGCGCGCACGGACGGATGGCGCGCGAGCAGGAGATCTATCTGCAGATCACAAGGCGCTGGCGCAACCTGGCCAAGCCGATGATCGCCGAGGTGCATGGCAAGTGCATCGCCGGCGGGCTGATGCTGGCCTGGGCCTGCGACCTGATCGTCGCATCGGACAATGCCGAGTTCTGCGATCCGGTGGTGACGATGGGCGTCTGCGGCGTCGAGTGGTTCGTGCATCCCTGGGAGCTCGGCCCGCGCAAGGCCAAGGAGCTGCTGTTCACCGCCGATAGCTGGAGCGCGCAAGAGGCCCACCAGCTCGGCATGGTCAATCACGTGGTGCCCGCCGCCGAACTATCCACCTTCACCATGGCGCTTGCGCAGCGCATCGCCGCCAAGCCGAGCTTCGCGCTGAAGATGACCAAGGAAGCGGTCAACCGCTCGGTGGATATCCAGGGGCAGCCGGCGGCGATCGATCAGGCGTTCGCGCTGCATCAGCTTTGTCACGCTCACAATCTGCAGGAGTTCGGAATGATCGTAGACCCAATGGGACTACATCCATCGGTGCGCAAACAGGTGAAGGTGTAAGGCGATGGATCTGACGCCCAGTGACGAACAGCGGCTGCTGCGCGAAAGCGCCGACCGCTTCATCGCCGAGACCTACACAACGAAGCTGCGCGAGCAGAACGCCAAGGAGTCGTTCGGCTTCAGCGAAGCGATCTGGAAGCAGTTCGCCGATCTCGGCTGGCTGGCGCTGCCGCTGCCGGAGGCTCATGGCGGCATCGGCGGCGGCGCGATCGAAGTCGGCATCCTGATGGAAGCGTTCGGCCGCGGCCTGGTCAGCGAGCCGTATCTATCCACCGTGGTGCTCGGCGCCGGCCTCGTCGCCGAACACGGCCGCGACGAGCAAAAGGCCGCACTGCTGCCGAGCGTCGCAGAAGGAACGCTGCGGCTCGCCTTCGCCCATGCCGAACGCGCAGCCCGCGCAGATCTCGCTCGCGTCGACACCACCGCCCGCAAGGATGGCGACAGCTACATGCTGGACGGCGCCAAGGTCGCGGTGCTGGACGGCGCGTCGGCCGATCGGCTCATCGTCTCCGCAAGGCTGGCCAACAACGGCAGCGGCTCGCTGCGGCTGTTCCTGGTGCCGCGCGACACGGCCGGGCTGACGCTTGCGGACTATCCCCGGCTTGGTGGCGGACGCGCCTGCAATCTGACGCTGCAAGGCGTGCGCGTCCCCGCCGACGCCATGCTCGGCGGCGATGTCGATGCCTATCCGGCCGTCGAGGCGGTGGTCGATCGCGCGCTCGCCGCGCTGTCGGCCGAAGCCGTCGGCATGATGCAGACCCTGACCGACAAGACGCTCGACTATACCAAGGTGCGAAAACAGTTCGGCCGGCCGCTCGCCGCCAACCAGGTGGTGCGGCATCGCCTCACCGACATGTCGGTGCAGGTCGACGAAGCCCGCTCGATGGCGCTACGCGCCGCCCTCAAGGCCGAGGCGGACGCTGCCGAGCGCGGCCGCGCCGCCTCCGGCGCCAAGGCCAAGATCGGCAAGGGCGCGCGCTTCGTCGCCGAGCAGTCGGTTCAGCTCCACGGCGGCATGGGCGTCACCGAGGAACTCGACGTCGGCGCGTATTTCAAACGCCTGCTGGCGTTCGAGACGCTGTTCGGCGGCAGCACGCATCATTATCGCCGCCACGCCGCGCTCAGCGGCCGGCCTGTTTAAGCAAAGCGAGGCACCAGCATGGACATGACCTTCGGCGAAGCCGAGCTCGCCTTTCAACAGGAAGTCCGCGACTTCATCGCGGCCAATCTCACGCCCGACATGAAGCGGGCGGAGTCGCTCAACGCCTCGGTGTTCTCCGAGCCGGAGAGCGGCGTGCCGTGGCAGCGTGCCCTCAACGCCAAGGGTTGGGGTGCCCCGGGCTGGCCGGCCGAATATGGCGGCCCCGGCTGGACGCCGGCGCAGCGCTGGATTTTTGAGACCGAATGCGCGCACGCAGGGGTCCCGAGCCCGACGCCGATGGGCGTCAAGATGGTCGGCCCGGTGATCATCGGCTTCGGCTCGCCGGAGCAGAAGAACTACTTCCTGCCGCGGATTCTGTCCTGCGAGGATTACTGGTGCCAGGGCTATTCGGAGCCGGGATCGGGCTCGGACCTGTCGTCGCTGAAGACCCGTGCGGTGCGCGACGGCAACGAGTATGTCATCAACGGCACCAAGATCTGGACCACCCACGCGCACAACGCCAACATGATGTTCGCGCTAGTGCGCACCAGCGACGAGCCGCGGCAGCAGGACGGCATCAGCTTCGTGCTGATCGACATGAAGAGCCCCGGCATCACCATCCGCCCGATCCTGACGATCGGCGGCGACCACGAGGTCAACCAGGTGTTCTTCGACGACGTCCGGATTCCGGCGTCGAACCTGGTCGGCGAGGAAGGCAAGGGCTGGACCTACGGCAAATATCTCCTGGAGTTCGAACGCGGCTCGGGCATCGCCTCGGCGAAGCTCCGCAAGGCGCTGCACCGGGCGGCGGCGTTCGCCGAGTCGGAGGCGACCGGCCGGGCGATCGAGGATCCGGACATCGCGATCCGGATGTCGGAGGCCGAGGTCGATATCGACGCGCTGGAAATGACCGAGCTACGCGTGCTGTCGGCGCTGCAGAACGGCCAGAACCCCGGCGCGGTGTCGTCAATCCTGAAGCTGCGCACCAGCGAGATCTACCAGGCGGTGAGCCGGCTCGCGGTCGACGTGATCGGTAACGACGGCCTCTATGTCGAACCGACCCGCCCGCTGCACCGGCTCAACGCGCCGCCGGCAATTCCGGAGGACGAACTCGCCGTGATGCCGACGCATCTCAACGGCCGTGCCTACACCATCTTCGGCGGCACCTCGGAGATCCAGCGCGACATCATCAGCAAGCTGGTGCTCGGGCTGTAGGCCGCGGAAGAACTAACTCGCCCCGTCATGGCCGGGCTCGTCCCGGTCATGACGAGTCCGTGCGCTTCATCGATTGATTGGCGCGGACTTGGCCGTTGCCAAGGGTACTGAGTCCTCATCTTGAGGAGCCCGGCGAAGCCGGGCGTCTCGAAGGATGCGCCAAGGGCACCTGCGGCCATGGTTCGAGACGGCGCTTCGCGCCTCCTCACCATGAGGTCATGCCGGTGGCCAAGCTCCGGATCTGAAAATCACATATTCCGCTGGTCCTTCACCCGCACCGCCTTGCCCTGCGAGCGCGGCACTTCGCCCGGCGATTTCACCGCAACCTTGCAGGTGACGCCGATCAGCGACTTGATGTGATGCGTCACTTCGGCCGCCTTCTTGGCGAGCGCGGCCTCGTCGCGCGGGGCGTCGGGGGCGATCTCGACTTCGACCGTCATGGCGTCGAGCGCCTTCTCGCGGGTCAGCACGATCTGATAGTGCGGCGCGATGCCGGGGAAGCCGACCAGCACCGACTCCACCTGCGACGGATAAACGTTGACGCCGCGGATGATCAGCATGTCGTCGTCGCGGCCGGTAACACGCATGATGCGCAGATGGGTGCGGCCGCAAGCGCAGGGCTCAGTGTTGAGGCTGGTGATGTCGCGGGTGCGATACCGGATCATCGGCAGCGCTTCCTTGGTCAGCGTGGTGATCACCAGTTCGCCGACCGAGCCCATCGGCAGCACCTCGAGCGTTTCCGGATCGATGGTCTCGAACAGGAAGTGATCTTCCCAGCCGTGCAGACCGTTTTGCGCGACATGGCATTCGCAGGCCACGCCCGGCCCCATGATCTCCGACAGGCCGTAGACGTCGACCGCCTTGATGCCGAGCCGCGTTTCGAGGTCGCGGCGCATCGCGTCGCTCCACGGCTCGGCGCCGAACAGGCCGACCCGCAGCGGCGCATCGCGCAGGTTGACACCCATCTGCTCGGCGATCTCGGCGATGTTGAGCGCGTAGGACGGCGTCGAGCATAGCGCGTTGGCGCCGAAATCGGTGATCAATTGCACCTGCCGTTCGGTGCCGCCACCGGAGGCCGGCACGACCGTACAGCCGAGCCGCTCGGCGCCGTAATGCGCCCCAAGACCGCCGGTGAACAGGCCGTAGCCATAGGCGTTGTGGACGATATCGTCCGGCGAAATCCCGGCGCCGACCATCGACCGCGCCATCAGGTCGGCCCAGTTGTCGAGATCGGTCCTGGTGTAGCCGACCACGGTCGGCTTGCCGGTGGTACCCGACGAGGCGTGAATCCGCGGCATCTGATTGCGTGGCACCGCGAACATCCCGAACGGGTAGTTGTCACGCAGATCGGTCTTCTTGGTGAAGGGAAACTTCGCGATGTCGGCGAGCGAGGCCAGGTCGGCCGGCTTGACGCCGGCTTGGTCGAAGCTGTTGCGATAGTGCGGAACATCGCGATAGGCCCGCTCGACGATTTTGCGCAGCCGCTCGAACTGCAACGCCGCGAGCTGCGGCCGCGGCATCGTTTCGATGGCGCGGTCGTGCATATAGACGGTCTGTTCGCGCAATGCGGGTTGGGCGCTCATCGAAGCAATCCTTTGTCAGAAAATCAGGAAGCCGCCGCGACGGCGGGCGTCTTGGCCAGCGCGGTGCCGGCGGCCAGCGCGTCCATATTGAGATCGAGGAAACCGCGCGGCGAGGATGCGCGCACCACCTGCTCGACCGATTTGTGCTTGCAGATGCCCGACAGCTCGACCAACACGCCGAGCGCCACGATGTTGGTGACGCGCTCGCTGCCGAGCTCGATCGCGGTGCGGCTGAGCGGCAGCGGGTAGCGCTTGAAGCGACCGGCTTCCGGCAGTTCCGGGCACAGCCGGACATCGGATATCACCAGCGCGCCGGCCTTGAGTTTCGGCCACGACGGCTTGATGGCGATCTTGTCGAGCAGCACCAGATGATCGAATTCGATCGGCAGCGGATAGTCGACCTCGCCATGGGCGACCACCAGGTCTGCGTTGCAGAAGCCGCCGCGCGAGGTCGGCTCGTAGGTCTGCGATTGCGCGACGTGGCGGCCTTCCAGCGCCAGTGCGTCGGCGAGCAGCTTGGCGCTGAGCAACAGGCCTTGGCCGCCGGTGCCGCCGAAGCGCAGTTCAATGCGGGATGTCGACATGGCTGATCTCCCCGTCACTTGCCGGCGCGTGCCGCGGCGGCGGCGCGCAACGCCGCGCCGTATTCCGGCCGATTGTTCTGGGCCAGAATGCCAGTCGGCAGATCGGTCGAGCGGAACGGCTCATCGACGCTGTCGCGATACGCCGAGGGGCGCATCTCGCTCTTCTGCCGCATCACCATCTCGGCCGACGAGCCCATGTCGTTCTTGCGGCCGTAGACCTCGGTGCAGTCCGACACCACTTCGACGAAGGCGAAGCCCGGATGCTGCAGCCCGGCCTTGATCAGCTCTTTCAGCTTCGGCACATGCCGGGTGACTTCGCGGCCGACGAAGCCGGCGCCGGCGGCGGTCGCCAGCGCGCAGGCGTCGAAGTTCGGTTCGGAATTGCCGTGCGGCGTGGTGGTGGTCAGCCGCGTTTCCGACGTGGTCGGCGACACCTGGCCCCCGGTCATGCCGTAGATCTCGTTGTTGAGCATCAGGCAGGTGAGCTTGAGATTGCGCCGGCAGGCGTGGATCAGGTGATTGCCGCCGATAGCGAGGCAATCGCCGTCGCTGGTGACCACCACGACGTGCAGATCCGGCCGCGCCAGCGCAAGACCAGTCGCATAGGCCAGCGGCCGGCCGTGCGTGGTGTGGAAGGTGTTGGCGTCGATATAAGCCGACAGCCGTCCGGCGCAGCCGATCCCCGACACCACCGCGAGCTTGTCGCGGTCGATGTTCAGTTCGTGGATCGCCCACAGCAGCGCGCGCAGCGCCATGCCGTGACCGCAGCCCGGGCACAGGAAGTGCGGCATCATCTCCTTGCGGAGATAGTCGCGGACGTCGAAATGCGGCGCGTCGCGGAACATCTCAGACCTCCGAAGCAAGCTTGGCGGCGCTGGCTGCGATCTGCGCCGGCGTGATTGGTTCACCACTGATCAGATGCAGACCTTCGACGCGGCGGTCGCGGAGCTGACGCTCGATCTCGAGCCGGAGCTGGCCGATATTGAGCTCCGGCACCAGGATCGCCTTGGCGTTCCGGGTCGCTTCGCGCAGCGCGATTTCCGGAAACGGCCACAGCGTGACCGGGCGGAACAGGCCGACCTTGTAGCCCTCGGCGCGACAGGCATCGACGGCACGGCGGGCGGCGCGGGCGCTGATGCCGATCGCGACGATCACCACCTCGGCGTCTTCGCAGCGCACGGCTTCATAGCTGTCGATCAGGTCGCGATGGCGATCGAGCTTGGCGTACAGCCGGCCGAGATTGCGCGTCACCGTCTCGGGATCCTGGCTCGGGAAGCCGGTTTCGCTATGCGTCAGGCCGGTGGTGTGGGTGCGATAGCCGTCGCCGGGACGTGGCATCGGCGGCACCAGATCGGCATCGGCTGCGTAGGGCTTGTAAGCCTCGCGGGGGCCGCTGGCCCATTTGCGGGTGGCGTGCACCGGGACACGGCCGCCGAGCGCCACGGTCTCCGACGATTGCGCGATCACCTGATCGTACAGCAGGATCACCGGGGTGCGGCACAGCTCGGCGAGATCGAAAGCGCGGATGGTCTCGTCGTAGATCTCGCGCGCCGAGGCCGGCGCCAGCACGATCATCGGGTAGTCACCGTGGCTGCCGTAGCGGGTCTGGAAGATGTCGGCCTGCGACGGCCGCGTCGGCATGCCGGTCGAGGGCCCACCACGCATCACGTTGACGATGACGCAGGGAATCTCGGCGCCGGCGGCGTAGCCGATATTCTCCTGCTTCAACGAGAAGCCGGGGCCGGAGGTCGCGGTCAGCGATTTGACGCCGCCCATCGAGGCGCCGACCACCGCCGCCATCGCGGCGATCTCGTCTTCCATCTGGATGAACACGCCGCCGGCGGCCGGCAGCATGGTCGACAGCCGCTCGGCAATTTCCGAGGACGGCGTGATCGGATAGCCGGCGAAGAACTTGCAGCCGGCGTCGATCGCGCCTTGAGCGCAGGCGGCGTTGCCGGACAGCAGCTTGGCGGCGGCGGCTTTGGGAACGTGACGATCCGGCGCGTTCATTGCGCGGCCTCCATCGCGGGCGCTTCAGGGTCGAGATGGACGCGGATCGCAAAGTCCGGGCACAGCCATTCGCACAGCCGGCAGCCGGTGCATTTCTCCGGCGCCACCAGGGTGGCGATGCGATCGGCGTTCAGCGTCAGGCAGCGCTCGGGGCACAGCTTGACGCAGATTTCGCAGCTCTTGCACCAGGCGTCGGTGATCTCGAGCCGCGGCTGATATGGGGTGTGCGCCGGCATCGGCGCAGGCGCCGCATCCGCGGTCGCCGGCCCGCTCTTGGCCTCGGCGATCCAGTTGCGGCCGAGCTCGAACGCGGCCGAATTCACCGCGATGGTCTTTTTCGGCACGAACGCCGTGACGGTTCTTTCCCATTCCGGCAGCGCGAATTCCAGCACGGTCGACAGCGCTCCGAGCAGCACCACGTTGGCGGCGCGCTCGTTGCCGAGCTCTTCGGCCATCTTGGTGGCGTCGATCGCGTAGGCCTCCGAGACGTAGGCGGCAACCTGCTCGGCGGTCTCGGTCGAGTAGCGCATCGGCGCGCCGGGGCGGCGGCTGAGGCAAGCGAACGGCGGCACGATCCGCTTAGTGTCGCAGATGAACACGCCGGTGTCGCGCTTCAGATGCGGCAGCCAGCGCAACCCCTCTGCCCATTCCAGCGCGATCAGCACGTCGGCCTCGCCCTTGGCGATGGTTGGCGACCACACCCGCGGCCCGAACCGGACGTGGCTGAACACGGTGCCGCCGCGCTTGGCCATGCCGTGGACTTCGCTCTGCTTGACCTCGTAGCCATGCGCCTGCGCCAGCGACGCCAGCACCTTGGACACCAGGATCACACCCTGGCCGCCGACGCCGACGATCAGCACGTTGGTGGGCTCGGCCAATGCTGCGTTGAACGCCACCGGCTCGCTGTCCGCATTCACTGCGATGCTGCTCTGCTCGTTCATTGCGTCACCGCCGGGCTCGCGATCTTGATACAGTCGATGGTGCAGACCTGGGCGCACAGCGTGCAGCCGATGCACAGCGCCGGATCGATCTTCACCCGGTGCCGGCCCTCGAACCACTCGTCGCTCCAGGTCAGCGCCGGGCAGCCGAGATTCATGCAGGACTGACAGGCGGTGCACTGGCTGGTGATCACTTCCAGCGGCGGCCCCTTGATCTTGATCGGATCGAGCACGCACGGCCGGTTCGAGATCAGCACCGCGACGCCGCGGTAAGCGATCGCCTCGCGCAGCGCCTGATGGGTGGCTGCGAGGTCGTAACTGTCGACCTTCTTCACCCATTTGACGCCGCAAGCCTTGATCAGCGCCTCGTAGTCGACCTGCGGTGACGGCTCGCCGCGCAGGGTCTTGCCTGTGCCGGGATGCTCCTGGCCGCCGGTCATCGCCGTGATGTGGTTGTCGAGCAGCATCACCGCGATGTTGGCCTGGTTGTAGACCGCGTCGATCAGCGCCGGCAGGCCGGCGTGCAGGAAGGTGGAATCGCCGATGGTGGCGACCACCGGCTTGGTCTCGCCGGCCTTCGCCATGCCGATGGCATTACCGATCGAGGATCCCATCGCCACGCAGGTGTCGATGCCGCGCAGCGGATCAAGCACCGCCAGCGTGTAGCAGCCGATGTCGCCGGCGACGCGGGCGCCGGAGGCGCGCACCGCCATGAAGCTCGACGTATGCGGACAGCCGGCGCACAGCACCGGCGGCCGCACCACCGGCTCCGGCACCCATGCGTTGTAGGACGGCGGCGCCGGCAACAGGCCGGCCTTGACGAAACCGGCACGGACCACCTCGGGCGAGAACTCGCCGGCGCGCGGAAACAGCCGCTTGCCCTCGACCTTGATGCCGAGCGCGGCGATCTCCTTCTCGATGATCGGCTCCAGCTCCTCGACCACGAATACCTGATCGACCGACGCGCAGAACTCGCGCAACAACGGTTCGGGCAGCGGCCAGGACGCGGCGAGCTTCAGCACGGTGGCATCCGGCAGCACTTCGCGGACGTAAGGGTAGCAGGTGCCGGCGGTGACCACGCCGAAGCTGGTCTGACCTTTCTCGATCCGGCTGACCTCCGCGGTGCCGAGATAATCCTTCAGCCTGGCCTCGCGCTCGAGCACGAACAGATGACGGCCGCGGGCGTGCGCCGGGATCATCACGTTCTTCGACGGCCGCTCCAGGAACACGCGCGGCGGCACCTCGCAGCGCAGGCCGACCGACACCGTGCTGCGGGTGTGCGACAGACGTGTGGTGCTGCGCACGATCACGGGGGTGTCGAACTGCTCCGAGATCTCGAACGCCAGCTTGGTGAAGTCGTAGGCTTCCTGGGCGTCGCTCGGCTCCAGCACCGGGATACTGGCGAGCTGACCGTAGATCCGGCTGTCCTGCTCGTTCTGCGAGGAGTGAATGCCGGGGTCGTCGCAAACCACCAGCACCAGGCCGCCGTTGACGCCGATATAGGTCGCGGTCATGAACGCGTCGGCCGCGACGTTGAGGCCGACATGCTTCATCGCGCACAGCGCGCGGGAGCCGGCGAACGACGCGCCCATCGCGACGTCCAGCGCGACCTTCTCGTTGGTCGACCACTGCGCGTGCAGATCCTCGGCCGGATAGGTCGCCAGATTTTCGAGAACTTCGGTGCTGGGTGTGCCGGGATAAGCGGCGGCGACACGAACGCCGGCTTCCCAGGCGGCGCGGGCGATCGCCTCGTTACCGGTCAGCGGACGCAACTCTTTGACGTCTGTTTTCAACGCGGTGGCGGCTTGCCAAGGTGTGTGCATGATGAGCTCCCCCCGAGCGCACGCCGCTGCGGCGTTTAGAACGGCTGTAAAGGGGCCCTCTTTCCCAAATTTACCTTCTGTCGTATTTGCGCTAAGTCAACGGTACCTACAGTTATCGATCAGCATGATCACTACGCGCGCTGCATTTTCGGTGGTCATTTTGTGCTGAGTCAATTCTGTGCAGTGCAGCGACGCTTACTGCTACGCAACAGCGGATCGTGATCGCGACCGGACGGATAGTTGGACTTTAGACGAACAAGTGAGGACTGCATGACGACGACGCCCCCGGACAGCGTCCCGAACACACCGGCTTCGGGCAAACCGACGCCGGAGCGCGGCCCGGACAAGCATGTCGAAGCGCGGATGGCCCGGATTGAGGCCGCGGTGCAGCGGATGCAGATGTTCGTCGTGATGGCGGTCGGCGTCGCCGCTATCCTGTGGTGCCTGGACGTTGCCACCCAACTGATGCCCTTCCCGCCCTCGGCCGCGTGGTACTATGGCGGTCAGGCGGTTGCGGCTCTGATCGGCATGGGGATCGCCTATGCGGTGGCCAAGCTGATCGGCTATCCGCTGGAAGTGCTGAAGCGGGCCTGAGCCGCCGGCGCGCTTGGCTGCGCGGTTTTGGCGCCGTTGGTCGCACCAAGCTGTCGCGTCATCGCGGCGTAAATCTGCTAGGATACCGCGGGCGGTGAATTTCGCCCGTGTGGGACATGATGCGTCGAACTTTCCAGAAGCCTACGGCCAAGCCGGGCGCAGCCCCGGCCAACGACATCGATCTGTCGGAGATCGCCAGCAGCGGCGAGGCGTTTCGCGCGATCGTCACCGCCTTGCTGCATCTGATCGTCGCCCAGCAACCACGGGTAAGGCGCCGTGATCCGTCCGGCGTGCACCAGATGCGGA
The DNA here is from genome assembly GCF_010906995.1 of Rhodopseudomonas sp. WA056. Taxonomy (NCBI): domain Bacteria; kingdom Pseudomonadati; phylum Pseudomonadota; class Alphaproteobacteria; order Hyphomicrobiales; family Nitrobacteraceae; genus Rhodopseudomonas; species Rhodopseudomonas sp. WA056. Next base: position 13,395 of record NZ_QPFS01000015.1, read on the forward strand.
TCGCGCTGCGGCGAATGCGGGCGGCGATTTCGGTGTTCGGCGACTTGGTCGACGGAACCGACACCCAGCGAATGAAGCGCGAACTGAAATGGCTGGCCGGCCGGCTGGCGCCGGCGCGCGATCTGCATTTGCTGGAAGTGAAAATCAAAGGCGCAAAGCTCAGGGCAGCCTCGCCGACCTTTCTGAAGCGGCTCGGTGCCGATCGCGGCGCCGCCTTCGACAGCGCCAGAGCGACGGTGGATCTGCAGCGCTTCCGCAAGCTGCTGGCCGATCTGGAGCACTGGATCGAGGCCGGCGAGTGGACCAAGAGGGCGGACGCGGACGACCGGCCATCGGCCGAGGTGTTCGCCCGGAAGGTGCTGACGCGTCGCGCCCGCAAGCTCAACAAGCGTCTGGCGAAGCTGGAACAGCTCGACGACGAGGAACGCCACCGGGTTCGGATCGCCGCCAAGAAGCTGAACTACGCAATCGGCTTCTTCGAGAGCCTGTTCGACGGCAAGGCCGGCAAGCGTTTGAAGCGGTTCAGGAAGCATCTGAAAAAGTTGCTCGACGCGCTCGGCGCGCTGAACGACGTCGCGGTGCACCGCAAGCTCGCCGGCAAGTTCGCCCGCCGGGCGCAGGCCAAGCTCGATCCCGACGCCGCCCGCCAGCTCGCCGACCTTGATGATGCCGAGATCCGGCGGCAGATGAAGACGGCCATCAAAGCCGCCGGCAAGCTTGCAGAGGATCCGCTTTTCGGCGATTGACGGCGATCGAGCCGCGCTGAAGGACACGATGCAGCCAGACCCCCACCCGCTCGTTGAGGCGGCGACCAACACCTCGCGCTTCGCGGTGACGCGGCGCTGGCTGGCGCGGATCTCCGAGTGGTCGGCGAAGGCGACGTTCCGGATCAAGCGCGGCACCCCGGCGGTCACGATCGCCGAACTCGGCAAGAGTTGGCCGCTGACCGAGGCGCAGACCGCCACCCTGCTGCAGCTCGGTGAGACCAAGCCCGGGGCGGCGTTCATCGACGAGAAGGTCTCCAACATCAACCGCGCGGCATTCCACCGCTCGGCCTTTGTGCTCAACGCGGCGACGCATCTGCTGTTCGTCGACCTCGCCGCCCAGCTCCTGCTGTCCCTGTGGGAATTGAAGGGGGTGCTGGTCGCAGCCAATCTGCTGCTGGCGCTGATCGCACATTTTCAGATGCGGGAGAATTATCGCGCCCTGCTGGCCGGGCCGCGGCAATTGCCGAAAAAGCGCCGACTGCTCGGGCTGCTGCGCAATCCGCGGTACAATAAAGCGGTGAAGAAGAGCTCCAGGCCCTACGCGCGCAGCGCCTGGAAGGAGCAGACGCTGTACCGCACCGCATATTTCGCCAACGCCGCGGTGATCTTTCTCGGCTCACAGTTCATCCTGCCAGCCGAGCGGTTGATTTTCCCGTTTGGATTCCTGGTCGGCAAGATCACCGGCCTGATCACCACCATGGTGGTGTTTTTCGACGGCTGGCGCGGTATCCGCGCCGGCGACGACGCCCGCCTGGCGCGCGAACGCGAGGTCTCGGTGTATCGCAATCTCAAGATCTGAGGCTGCTCGACTGGAGGGCGCCTCAATGATGCGCCGCTTCGCTCTTGCCCCAGCTCAGGAACAGGCCGATGTCACCCGGGATGCCATCGGGAAAATCGACCACGCGGGCCTGCAGCACGAAGCCGTGCGACCGCAGCTCCGCCTTCCAGCGCAGATAGATGTCGGCGGCCATGCCGCGCAGCGTGGAGGGCCATTCCGGATCGGGGGCGTTCACGGCACGGCCATGATCGCTGCATAATTCGGCCGGAAACCGCAGCAGCAGGCTTTCCTGCTCGCCCTTCTTGGCGGCTGCCCGCGCATTGCGCAGCAGCTTCTGCCAGGTCTCGTCCGACAAATGCGACGCCAGCATCTCGCTCGCCAGGCGATGGTGCTTGTCGTCGGCAAGCTCCTTGGCGTGCTTGCGCTTTTCGTCTTCCTCATGTTCGTGCTCGATGCCGAGTTCACGAAACGCTGCGGCCGACAAATCGTCGGTCGCCGGAGCGTGCGAAGGTGGCGCCGGCGGGGCAGCGGGACGCGACAGCGCCGCCAGCTTTTCGGACGGCGCCGGCCAGGCATTGGGATCGTCGTGCACCGGGTCGCGCCCGATATGATTGGTGCCGGTCATGGTCTTGAGCAGGTCGGCGCGGCTGACAATGCCGACGATGCGACCAGCGCGCAGCACCGGCACCCGCTTGATCCGCTTCTCGACCAGGACGTCGGCGACATCGGCCAGCGCCGCGGTTTCCTCGACCGTCACCACCGGGCCGACCATCACATCCCTGGCGGTCCGGGTATCGGACTTCAGGAACCGGAGGTAGTCAGGATGCACCGCCTCGCCTTCAGAAAGGATCTGCAGCCACCAGTCGTGACGCGCCTCGCGCGCGGTGTCGTCGCGCGGCATCAGGTCGCCCTCACTGACGATACCGAGCGGAGCACCGTGACCGTCGACCACCGGAACGGCACTGATGCCGTGCCTGAGCAGGGTCTCGGCGATCGCGTGAACGGGCGTGTCGGGTTGCACCGTCACGATGGCGGTGGTCATCACGTCTGCTGCCTTCATGGGGAGACTCTTCGATCGTTGCGGCCGCTACATGATACGCGGCTTGTATGGCGGTCAGGTGCGCGCTGGGCGCGGAACGGGTTTGTCGCGGCGCAGCGGCTCGTTCGGCCCGCCGTCAAGCAACTGCCATATTCCGCCACTGCTTTGCATTCGAACATCCCATATCCGGCGGCAACTGCGGTCGATCGACGCAGAACTGCTGCCACGGTGTGCATTGATCATTGAATCACAGCGCCGACGGTCGGCGCACTCGGCAAACGCCCGGCGTCGTTCATCAACCCTAACAAATTACGAAACTATCGGCCGCGATGACGGCGCCGCACTGGTCGTGCTACATCTCGCCGGACGGAGCCAGACGGTTTTGACATACCTCAACGCACCGTTGCAGATGCGTGTTCATTTGATTTTCGACAATGCAGCTCGCGGCGGGCGAAACCTATACACCTCGCGCCGGCCTGCCATGAATGGAAAGACGTAACATGGAGTATCTCTCCGCGCTCGGTCCACTGCTGATACTTATTTTGTTCGGTGGTGGCCTCGTGATCGCTGCGTATCTGACGTTCGACGATATGCGGTCCCGCGGCGGTTCGTTCGATACCGCCGCCTTCGCCGCATCGATCCGCAACACGGTCGAACGGGTCAAGGCACTGCCCACCACGACGCTGATCATGATCGGCGCAGTCGTCGTCGCGGCGCTGTTCGTCTACCTGGTGTCGGCCAGCGGCTACTATGCCCGGCCGGCCGCGGTGGAAAGCAGCTCCAGCCCGGCGGCCGTTGAAGCCGCCGCGGCGCCGGCCCCCGAGGCCGCTGCGCCCGCCCCGGCGGCCAAGGCCGCTCCGGCGCCTGCCACCAAGGCTCCGCCTACCGACAAGCAGGCCGCGGCTGCGGCCCCGGCGATCGCCTCGGTCCGTAACGTCACCTCGACCAGTTGCGCCTCGGACGGCTGCCCGGTGACCTGCGCCGCCAACGAGACGCTGACCTCGGCCTATTGCGTCAACGGCGGTGCCGCCCGGCTTGCCGATCAGCTCACGGTCAAGGACGGCGCAGTGACGGCGAAGTGCAGCCCCAGCGCCAGTTCGATCAAGGTCGCCTGCGCCCGCAAATAGCAGCCGGCCTCACGCGCCCGACCGGATTTAGGCACTGCGTTCTGCCCATCGAGCCCGTGCTTCGCGCCGGGCTTTTTGTTGTTCGCAGCAGGACAAAGCGCTGGATTGCCGGTTGGCTGCCGACGGCAGAGCGCCGCCCTGCTTCATCGCAGGACGGCGCAATGCACGACGTCAGCGGTTCGCTCGGGCCGTGACGGCCCTTACTCCTTCTTGTCCATATTCCAGAACACCGGGGTCGCGGGACCATCGAGCACGCCGGTCAGTTCGGTGCGCCACACCGTCGGGGTCTTGTACTGGCCGACGTGCAGATAGGTCACTTCCTCATAGACCCGCTTCTGGAGATCGGTCGCGATCGCCTTCTGATCCTCAGGCGACGTCGCCCGGACGAACTTGTCGAGCAGCGCTTCCATCTTGTCATCCTGCGGCCAGCCGAACCAGCCGCCGGTCTTGCCCTTGCCGTTGAGCATGACGTTGGCGACCGGGTTCATCACGTCCGGCACCACCCAGTTGGTGAAGAAGATATTCCAACCGCCTTCGGCCGGCGGCTTCTGGCTGGCGCGGCGCGACACCACGGTCTGCCAGTCGGTCGCTTGCAGGTCGACCTTGAAGCCGGCCTCGCGCAGGAGCTGCGCGGCGACGATCGGCTGCGCCTTCAGGGTGACGACGTCGCCCGGCGCCATCAGCACCACCGGCGTGCCGTCGTAGCCGGATTCGGCGAGCGCCTTCTTGGCCTCCGCCATGTCGTCGCCCTTGGTTACCGGCGCCGAGTCGACGTCGGTGGCGAGCGGAGTGCCGCAGCCGAAGATCGCGCCGCAGATCTGGTAGTAATCGGGATTGCCGACCAGCGCGTCGAGGATCGGCTTCTGGTTCATCGCCAGCAGCGCCGCGCGCCGCACCTTCGGATTGTCGAACGGCGGATACAGGAAGTTCATCCGGCCGATGGTGACGTAGCCGAGCTTGTTGAGGGTCTCGATCTTCAGTTCCTTGTCCTGCTGCAGCACCGGCAGGATGTCGAAGGACGGGTTCTCGACGAAGTCGATGTCGCCCGATTGCAGCGCGTTCACCGCGGTCTGCGCGTCCGGCATGGTGATCCATTCGACGCGGTCGACCTTCACCACCTTGCCGCCCGAGGTCCAGCTCGGCGCTTCCTTGCGCGGCACGTAGTCGGCGTTCTTGACGTATACCGCCTTGACGCCGGGCTGGAATTCAGACGCGACGAACTTGAACGGACCGGAGCCGATCTGCTCGGGGATCGCCTTGTCGGCCGGGGTCTCGGCGATCCGCTTCGGCATCATGAACGGCACGATCGACGACGGCTTGGCGATCGACTCCAGCACCAGCGCGTAAGGCTCCTTCAGCTTCAGCACGATGGTCTTGGCGTCGGGCGCCTCGAGGCTGGCGGTGAACTGCATCAGCTTCTGGCCCATGCCGTCCTTCTTGCCCCAGCGCTGCAGCGAGGTGACGCAATCCTCCGCGGTGACCGGCGCGCCGTCGTGCCACTTCAGCCCGTCGCGCAACGTGAAGGTATAGGTCAGCTTGTCGTCCGAGACCTTGTACTCGGCCATCTGCGGCTGGACCTTGAAGTTCGAATCCATCGCCAGCAGCGTGTCGTACACCATGTAGCCGTGATCGCGGGTGATGTACGCGGTGGTCAGGCCGGGGTCGATGATACGCAGATCGGAATGCATGACGGCCCGGATCGTCTTGGCATCGACGGCAGCCGGCAGCGACAGCGATGCGGCGAGCGCGAGCGCCGGCAAGGCGAATTTCGACGCGACGACCGAGTGCATCCAACGCGGTGGATGAGACATTCGACTTCTCCTGACTTGAAACTGATCAGTCACAGATGATTGCTTGTGCAAGGCGACGAGCCTCAGGCGCGACGCCGCGCCGATCGACGCAATGCCGCATCCTGATAATCGAGACTTGCACCAAGCGTGCCAAGCGTCAATCATCCGGCGGCGGCGCGGTCCGCACCCGGCCGCGTAGTCGCCCACGAATCTTCGCTTTACAAAGTCATCGGCAATCAGTCTCGTAAGCCACCTTTCAACCGAGAGCGCGCAATGAACCCCGCAAATCTTCCATTCGATTCCGACACGATGCTGCAAGGATTGCGCGCATGGGTTGAGTGCGAGAGTCCTACCTGGAACGCCGCCGCGGTCGAGCGCATGCTCGATCTCGCAGCGCGGGAGATGGCGATCATGGGCGCGACAATCGAGCGCATCGCGGGCCGGCAAGGCTTCGCCGGCTGCGTCCGCGCGCGCTTTCCGCATCCCAAGCAAGGCGAGCCGGGTATCCTGATCGCCGGTCATCTCGATACTGTGCACCCTGTCGGCACCATCGAAAAACTGATGTTCCGCCGCGAAGGCAACAAAGCGTTCGGCCCGGGCATCTTCGACATGAAGGGCGGCAACTACCTGACGCTCGAAGCCATCCGCCAGCTCGCCCGCGCCTCGTTCACCACGCCGCTGCCGATCACGGTGCTGTTCACGCCGGACGAGGAAGTCGGTACACCGTCGACCCGTGACATCATCGAAGCTGAAGCGGCCCGCAACAAATACGTGCTGGTGCCGGAGCCCGGACGCCCCGACAACGGCGTCGTCACCGGCCGCTACGCGATCGCTCGGTTCAACCTGGAAGCGACCGGCAAGCCGAGCCACGCCGGCGCGACGCTGTCGTCGGGTCGTTCCGCGATACGGGAAATGGCCAGGCAGATTCTGGCGATCGACGCGATGACCGGCGACGATTGCACCTTCAGCGTCGGCATTGTGCACGGCGGCCAGTGGGTCAATTGCGTCGCCACCACCTGCACCGGCGAGGCGCTGAGCATGGCCAAGCGTCAGGCCGATCTCGACCGCGGCGTCGAGCGGATGCTGGCGTTGTCCGGCACCAGCAACGACGTATCGTTCAAGGTGACGCGGGGCGTCACCCGCCCGGTGTGGGAGCCGGACGCCGGCACCATGGCGCTGTACGAGAAAGCCCGTGCGGTCGCCGCCCAGCTCGGCACCAGCCTGCCCCACGGCAGCGCCGGCGGCGGCTCCGACGGCAATTTCACCGGCGCGATGGGCATTCCGACACTCGACGGTCTCGGCGTGCGCGGCGCCGATGCCCACACGCTGAACGAGCATATCGAGATCGACAGTCTCGCCGAGCGCGGCCGGCTGATGGCGGGATTGCTCGCGACACTGGACTGAGCGCGGGCTCGGGCCGGCGCTCGCACCCATGCGCGCGCTGGCACGGGACTTGCTGAACTTCGAACGTGACTTTCGACAGCCGAGCGCAGGTGATGATGACGAACCGCATGGTCGAGATAAGTTTTGCTAATCGTCGATCGAAATCCGTGATGGAGCGCCGATGCTCGGCTATCTGATCCGCCGCCTGCTTGCGGCCATCCCGGTGATGGGCGTGGTCGCGCTGTTCGTGTTCCTGCTGCTGCGGCTGACGCCGGGCGATCCCGCCGCGATCATTGCCGGCGACAACGCCAGCCCTGAACAATTGATGCGCATCCGCGCCACGCTCGGGCTCGACGAACCGCTCTATGTACAATTCTTCACCTGGGTCGGCCGGCTGTTGCATGGCGATCTCGGCGTGTCGCTGATCTCGCAGGTGCCGGTGCTGCAGATGATCGGCCAGCGCATCGAGCCGACCATCACGGTGGCGCTGTCGACCATCGTGGTCTCGGTGATCGTCGCGGTTCCGCTCGGTGTCGTCGCCGCCTGGAAACACGGCACCTGGATCGACCGTTTCGTGATGGGGCTGTCGGTGATCGGCTTCTCGGTTCCGGTGTTCGTGATCGGCTACGTCCTGATCCAGATCTTCGCGATCGAGCTGCGCTGGTTTCCGGTGCAGGGCTTCCGATCGCTGTCGCGGGGCTTCGGCCCGTTCTTCGAGCGGCTGGTGCTGCCGACGCTGACGCTGTCCTTCATCTACATCGCGCTGATCGCGCGCATGACGCGCGCGGCGATGCTCGACGTGCTCGGCGAGGATTACGTCCGCACCGCCCGCGCCAAGGGTATCACGGAAAGCCGGGTGCTGCTGCGCCACGCGCTGCGCAACGCCGCGGTGCCGGTGATCACCGTGATCGGCACCGGCTTCGCGCTGCTGATCTCGGGCGTCGTCGTCACCGAAAGCGTGTTCAACCTGCCCGGCATCGGCCGCCTCACGGTCGATGCCGTGCTGGCGCGGGACTATCCGGTGATCCAGGGCATGATCCTGCTGACCAGCGGCATCTATGTCGCCGTCAACCTGCTGATCGACCTGGCCTACACGCTGCTCGATCCTCGAATCCGCTACTGAGGGCGCGCACCATGGCAATCGATACCATGTCCGAACCGACCCTCCCGGTGCCGCGGCCGCTGCGCCCACGCCTCGGCTTCCTGCTGTCGACGCCGATCATCGCCGTCGCCACGATCAGCCTGACGCTGATCGTATTGTCGGCGATCTTCGCACCGTGGCTGGCGCCGCACGATCCGGTGACGCTGGCGCCGGCACAGCGGCTGAAACCGCCGAGCGCCGAATTCCTGCTCGGCACCGACGCCTACGGTCGCGACCTGCTGTCGCGCATCATCTATGGCGGGCGGGTGTCGCTGCTGATCGGCGTCGGCGCAGCGATCGTGTCGATCGCCATCGGCCTCGTCATCGGCCTGGTCGCCGGCTTCTTCAAATGGGTCGACGCGGTGATGATGCGGGTGATGGACGGCCTGATGGCGATCCCCAGCATCCTGCTGGCGATCGCCGTGGTGTCGCTGTCCGGCGCCAGCCTGACCACGGTGCTGATCGCCATCACCATCCCGGAAGTCCCGCGGGTCGCCCGGCTGGTGCGCTCGGTGGTGCTGTCGGCACGTGAGGAACCGTACGTCGAGGCCGCGATCTCGCTCGGCTCCAGCCTGCCGAAGATCATGTGGCGGCACCTGATGCCCAACACCGTGGCGCCGCTGATCGTGCAGGGCACCTACATCGCGGCGTCCGCGATCCTCACCGAAGCGATCCTGTCGTTCCTCGGCGCCGGCATCAGCCCGGAGACGCCGACCTGGGGCAACATCATGGCCGAGGGGCGCGCGGTGTTCCAGATCAAGCCGATGCTGATCTTCTGGCCAGGACTGCTGCTGTCGATCGCGATCCTGTCCGTCAACTTGATCGGCGACGCCGCCCGCGACGCGCTCGACCCGCGGATGAAACAGCGCGAGGGCTCGCGATGAGCACGTCCTATCTGTTGGCTGCGCAACACGCACGGCCCTCACCTCTCCCCGCGCGCGGATGCACGACATGACCGACAACGTCCTCGAAATCGACAACCTCGTGGTGCGGCTCGGTCGGACCGAGCACGGCGACAAGGTGATCGACGGCATCTCGCTGACCGTCGGCGCCGGCGAGACGATGTGTCTGGTCGGCGAAAGCGGCTCCGGCAAATCCGTGACGTCGCTCGCCACCATGGGGCTGCTGCCGAAGGGCGCGCTGCACGCCAGCGGCGGTGAAATCCGCCTCGCCGGAGAGAACGTGCTCGCCGCCAGCGAGCGCCGGCTGCGCCAGCTTCGCGCCTCGCGAATGGCGATGATCTTTCAGGAGCCGATGACCGCGCTCAATCCTGTCGTGCCGGTCGGCAAACAGATCGACGAGGTGCTGCGCTTTCACACCGATTTCGGCGCGCGAGAGCGGCGGCGGCGTATCCTCGACATGATGGAGCAGGTGCGCCTGCCCGAAGTCGAGCGGATCTTCGCGTCGTATCCGCATCGCCTGTCGGGCGGACAGCGCCAGCGCATCATGATCGCGATGGCGCTGGTGCTGGAGCCGAAGCTGCTGATCGCCGACGAGCCGACCACCGCGCTCGATGTCACCACGCAGAAGCAGATCCTGACCTTGATCCGCGAATTGCAGCAGGCGCACGGCACGGCGGTGCTGTTCATCACCCACGACATGGGCGTGGTGGCCGAGATCGCCGACCGGGTCGCGGTGATGCGCCACGGCCGGCTGGTCGAGACCGGGCCGCTCGAGGCCGTGCTGCGTCGGCCGCAGATGGACTATACCCGCAATCTTCTCTCGGCGGTGCCGAGCCTGGTGCCGCGGCCACCGCGTGAGCACAAGGGCACCCCGGTGGTGCTGGAGGCCAACGAGCTCGGCAAGGTGTATCGCGAGCGCTCGTTCCTCGGCAAAGCCCGCGAGGTGGTCGCCGCGAAAGATGTGACGCTGACGCTGCACAAGGGCCGCACGCTCGGCATCGTCGGCGAAAGCGGCTCCGGGAAGTCCACCGTCGCGCGCTGTATCGTGCGCCTGATCGACCCGACCTCGGGCGGCATCCGGCTCGCCGGACGCGAGATCTCCGAGCTGTCGCGACGGCTGCTGCGGCCCCACCGCAAGAAGATTCAGATCGTGTTCCAGGATCCGTATCGCTCGCTCAATCCGCGCGTCAGCGTCGGCGAGAGCATCGCCGAGGGGCCGATCAACTACGGCATGCCCCGCGCCGAGGCTCTGGCGAAAGCGCGGCAGCTACTCGAACTGGTGCATCTGCCTGCGGACGCGATCGACCGCTTCCCGCATCAGTTCTCCGGCGGCCAGCGCCAGCGCATCGCGATCGCCCGCGCCCTGGCGCTCGATCCCGACGTGCTGGTGGCGGATGAGGCGGTGTCGGCGCTCGACGTCTCGGTGCAGGCGCAGGTGCTGAAGCTGCTCGACGAAATCCAGACCCGGCTCGGCATCGCACTGCTGTTCATCACCCACGACCTGCGCGTCGCCGCGCAGATCTGCGACGATGTCGCGGTGATGGAGAAAGGCCGTGTCGTCGAACAGGGCCCGGCCGCCGAAGTGCTGACCCATCCGAAACAGGCCTACACCCGCCAACTGCTCGAAGCCGCCCCTGGCCGCTACTGGGACTTCGCCAATTTCCGTCCCGTCAACGAAGCGCGGCAGGCGGCGGTGAGTTGATCATCCCTCCCGACTGTCATTCCGGGGCGCTCACGCAGTGAGCGAACCCGGAATCCCGAGATGACCTGAACCTCTGGATTCCGGGTTCGCGCTGCGCGCGCCCCGGAATGACGAAGCAAGAGAACAATAACCATGACCCGCATCGCCGTCGGCTGCTTCCTGCACGAAACCAACACCTTTGCGCCCACCAAGGCGACCTGGGAGGCGTTCGTGCATGGCGGCGGCTGGCCGGCGATGACGATCGGGGCTGACGTGCTCAAGGTGATGCGCGGCATCAATGTCGGGCTCGCCGGCTTCGTCGAGGACGCCGAAGCCAAGGGCTGGGAGCTGATCCCGACCATCGCCTGCGGCGCCAGCCCATCGGCGCACGTCACCGAGGATGCGTTCGAGCGTGTCGTCAAGATCATGATCGACGGCATCAAGAACGCCGACAAGCTGGATGCGGTGTATCTCGATCTGCACGGCGCGATGGTCACCGAACATCTCGACGATGGCGAAGGCGAGATCCTGGCGCGGGTGCGCGAAGTGATCGGCCCGGATCTGCCGCTGGTGGTCAGCATCGATCTGCACGCCAACGTCACGCCGCAGATGATCGAGCATGCCGATGCGTTGATCGCCTATCGCACCTATCCGCATGTCGACATGGCCGACACCGGCCGCGCCTCCGCTCGGCATCTGGAGCTGCTGCTGAGCGGCCAGCGATTCGCCAAGGCGTTCCGGCAACTGCCGTTCCTGATTCCGATCTCGTGGCAGTGCACATTCGACGAGCCGACCAAGGGCATCTACGACAAGCTCGCGGCGCTGGAGAGCGATCAGGTGCCGACGCTGTCGTTCGCGCCGGGCTTTCCGGCCGCCGACTTTCCGGACTGCGGCCCGTCGGTGTTCGCTTATGGCCGCACCCAGGCCGATGCCGACGCGGCGGCGGATGCGGTGGCCGCGCTGGTGGCCGGCCACGAGGACGATTTCGACGGCAAGATCCATTCCCCGGACGACGGCGTGAAGCTCGCGATCGAGCTGGCGCGCACCGCCGCCAAGCCAGTGATCATCGCCGACACCCAGGACAACCCAGGCGCCGGCGGCGATTCCGATACCACCGGAATGCTGCGCGCGCTGGTGCGCAACAACGCGCAGCGTGCCGCGATCGGCGTTGTCTACGATCCCGACGCAGCCAGGGCCGCCCATGCAGCCGGCGTCGGCGCGGTGATCTCGCTCGAGCTCGGCGGCAAGTCCGGCATCCCCGGCGACGCGCCGTTCGAAGAGATCTTCGTGGTCGAGCACCTTTCCGACGGCCGCTTTGTGGCTCCCGGGCCGTATTTCGGCGGACGCGAGATGGAAATGGGGCCGTCCGCCTGCCTGCGGATCGGCGGTGTTCGTGTGGTGGTGGCATCGAACAAGGCGCAGCTCGCCGACCAGGCGATGTACCGCTATGTCGGGATCGAGCCGACCGCGCAGGCGATCCTGGTGGTGAAAAGCTCGGTGCATTTCCGCGCCGACTTTCAGCCAATCGCCGAGCGCCTGCTGATCTGCGCCGCGCCCGGCGCGATGCCGGCCGATACCGCCTCGCTGCCATGGACGCGGCTACGAGCCGGTGTTCGTGTCAAGCCGAATGGACAGCCGTTCGTCAGGCCGAACTAACAATTCGGCACAACGTCTGACGTCACGCGGCGGTGACGCCGTCCCTCGTGATCGCACCAGTCGATAGTCGGACTATCATGTGCGCACGAGTCGATTTTCGCGCGCACCAATGTACGTAGATACCATTCTTGCATTGGAACGATCCGCGGCACGCGTGAATTGGAACCTTCCCGGTTTCACGCGATTGGCTCGACAGTTCGCTCAAGTTCAAGAGAGGTCGCAGATGCCGTTGATCAGCGGGCAAGCAATCGACACAGGTAGCATCAAGCAACATCATGCACGGACGGGTCTCGCCAATCCGGTGGCCGGCGTGCGGACCGACATCACCAGCGTGGTCGGACGGCTCGCAGTGTATGCGGCAGGCTCCGAGCAGCCGAACGACAACGCCACGCCGTTGCTGTTGATCCACAGCATCAACGCCGCCGGCTCTGCCTACGAGGTCAAGCCGCTGTACGATTACTACGCACAGCATCGTCCGGTGTACGCCATCGATCTGCCCGGCTTCGGCCAGTCCGATCGCGACGATCGCGAATACACCGCACGGATGATGACCGACGCGGTGCACGCCGCCGTCGAGCAGATTCGACGCGTCCACGGCGAGCAGCCGATCGACGCGCTGGCGCTGTCGCTGGCCAGCGAATTCCTCGCCCGCGCCGCCACCGAGACGCCGCAGGCGTTTCGCTCTCTCGGCCTGATCAGCCCGACCGGCTTCGAAGGCAAGGCCCGCGACGCCCGCACGCCCGGCACCCGCGGCCGCTCCTGGATCATCGACCTGCTCCGCGTCAAGCTGTGGGACCGCGGCTTCTTCAAGATGCTCACGGCGCGGCCGGTGATCCGCAAATTCCTGGAGAAGGCGTGGGGCTCGAAGGACATCGACGAGCCGATGGTCGACTACGACTACGCCACGACGCATCAGCCCGGCGCCCGCCACGCGCCGTACTACTTCGTCGCCGGCTTCATGTTCAGTACCGACATCCTGAACGTCTACGAACAGCTCCGGCTGCCGGTCTGGATGGCGCACGGGGTGCGCGGCGATTTCGTCGACTATCGCCACAAGAGCCGCGTCGCCGGCCGCTCGAACTGGACCATCGTGCAGTTCGACACCGGCGCGTTCCCACACTTCGAGGTGCTGGATCAAGTGGTATCTTCATACGGTCAGTTTTTGTCCAAACTGCAACCGAGCGAACTCGGCAAGCCGACGCTGGCGCACTCGGCGTGATCTGCGACTGCGCCGCGCAACTCCACGCGCCTTGATCAACAACAGCGTGAGTTGCGTTCGCCTCGCAGTTGAAGAAACTAGACCCGACGCGATCGATTGAGCGCGTGACTCGCGGCGCGGCCGCCTCTTGGCCGCGCCGTGACGACTTCAGTTGCGGAGGTTGCCGACGGAAATGAACTACGCACAGCTTCTCACCGGACCGACAGAGATCGAGACCCCGGCTGCCGCGCCGTTCACGCATCACGAGATCCTCCCGCTGGTGCAGCCGTTCACGCGGCGCGGCTATCAGGTCGATCTCGCCGCCAGCGACCGACTGGCGCGGCGGCTGCTGTTCAAGCCGCTGATCCACGACGAGGCCGGCTGCGGCGGAATCGATGCGACCGAGCTGCTGCAACTCGATAATCCCCGTCCCGGCCTCAACCAGCTCACCCGCACGCTGACGCTGGAAGACGGCCTGACCGCCACGCTGGAAACTCAGGGCGGCGATCTCGATATCCTGCTGCAGCGAATCGAGCACGTGCTGCCGCAACAGCAATTCCGCAGCGTCGAGAGCACGCTGGTGGCACTGAGCTATCGTCTCACCCCGGACAACGGGCGGCAGGTCGCGGGCGCGGCGCATCGCGTGCTGCTGCGCGGCGAGGCCGAGATCGCCGGCTTCCGCGTGTTACTGCGCGGCGCGCCAGTGCGCGGCTATCCGGCCGAAATCGACATCACCCCGAGCACCCCCGGCGTGGCGCTGCCGGAGGATCTGCTCGCGGTGATCGGCTGGGCGTGGTCGCCGCTGCGCAAGAGCAAGGCGGGTTTCACCGGCAAAATCAGAGTTCGCGGTCAGGAGCCGGAGCTGAGCCGCCGCGTCGAAGCGGCGCTGGAAAAGACCGTGGCGCATCTCGCCCGCACCCTGACCCGGCCGCCCGCAGCCTACTACGAGACGCTGCGCGGCGCGCGCTGGACAGTGACGTTCCGACGCGGAATTCCGGCGTTGTTCTTCGGCGGTCTGATCGCCGGCGCGGCCAGCCTGACGCTGATCGACGTGCCGCAGGATTCGATCTTCAACCTGCTGCTGATGGGGGCGCCGCCGCTGTTGATGTTCGGCGCGTTCGGGATGCGCGAGACGCCGTCGCTGGAGATTCCGCCGCTGCCGCGGCGCTGGAAGGCGACGTGGCTGCCGGAACCCGAGCCGGCGCGACAATCGATGGATGCACAGACGACCTGACGAGCGAGGAAACGATCGATGCACGGCAACCCGATGAACATCCCCCCGGTCTCGATCGCGGCCGCCAAGGCTGCGCTGATCGAGCAATATGCCGACCCGACGCTGCGGCGGCGCGCGTCGATGCTGTGGGGTACACGCGGGGTCGGCAAGTCGTCGATCGTGCGCCAGGTCGCCATCCATTATCGGGTGCCGCTGATCGATCTGCGGCTGACCACGATCGAGCCGGTCGATATCCGCGGCGCCATCTACGCCGATGAGAACCTCGCCAAGACGGTGTGGTTTCCGCCGGAGTTCCTGCCGTCGCGCGACCAGCCCGAGGGTGTGCTGTTTCTCGACGAGCTCACCGCCGCCGACCAGCGGCTGCAGATCTCGGCCTATTCGCTGATCCTCGACCGCCGGGTCGGCAATTATCACCTGCCGGACGGCTGGCAGGTGGTGGCCGCCGGCAACGCAAGCTTCCACGGCGCGATCAGCCACGACATGGGCACTGCACTGGCCGACCGGATGTTCCACTTCAACGTCCAGACCGCGATCGACGCCTTTCTCGGCCACGCCATGACCCACGATTTCGCGCCGGAAGTGATGGCCTATCTGAAGATCCGCCCCGACAAGCTCGACGACACCCAGACACAGCTCGCCGGCGACCATCTGATCGGCGCCAGCCCGCGCGGCTGGGAGGACATCTCCAACGTGCTGAAGTCGGGCTTGTCCGACCACGCCAAGCGGCTGTTCGTGCAGGGCCGGATCGGTGCCGCCAATGCGGCGGAATTCTTCGGCGTGCTGCGCGAGATCCAGGCCGGCACCGATGTGCTGAAGCTGCTCGCCGCGCGCCCAGGCCCGGAGACCGCGGCGCTGCTGCCGAAGTCGCTCGATGCCTTGTACGGCATGCTGTACGGGCTGCTGGCCGCCTGCACCGACAAGGAGACGCTGGCGCGGGCGCTGGAGATCGTCGAGCAACTGCCCGAGGTCCGCAGCAGCGCGCCACTGCCGATCCGCGAAGCACAGACGCTGGCGATGGAGCTGTTGATGCAGCGCGGGCTGGAGAACGGCCTCGAGGCCGCGATCCTCGACAGCCCGGCCTATGCCCGCTACGCTGATCGGCGGCAATTGGAAGCCGCCGATGCCTGAGCCGGGCGCGCTCTACTGCCACCGCGGCACGCGCGCGATCCAGCGCATGGTGGAGTTCGCACCCTCGACCGGCGGACTGGCGCTGTGGGTGCAACATCGCGATCTGCCGGACGATACACCGGCAGACACGCCCGCGGCGGTGACTGACGGCACAACCGTGTACTACAGCGCGGCGTTCGATCGGTTGCCCCTGCCCGATCAGGTCGGCCTCGTCGCACACGAGGTGCTGCACATCGCGCTGCGCCACTCGCAGCGCTTCGTCGAGCTGCAACGCACCCAGGGCGACGTCGACCTCGAACTGTTCAACATCTGCGCCGACGCCATCGTCAACACCACCCTGGCGCATCTGAACTGGCTGCATCTGCCGGACAACGCGGTGATGCTCGAACAGATCGTGTTCAAGGCGCTCGGCCGCGAGCAGCAGCCGGAATCGGCGCTGCTCGAATGGGACGTCGAGAAGCTGTATCGCGCGATCGACGACCGCGACCGTGACGGCACCAGCGGCAAGCAGCAGTCCGGCCGGCAATCGCAGCAAGGCTCCGAGGCGGACTCGTCGGGCTCCGGCGGCAAGGACCAGGCGCAATCGCAATCCGGCACGTCGGAGAGCGAGACCGCTCAGCGCAGCGATGGCACTCGTTCTGCCAAGGTACGGGCGCTCGGCGCCGACGGCGCGCGAGATCTGGTGCCAAACCCGGAATCCCAATCGGCCCCCGAACACGAGGCCGAGCAGGCGCGCGAATGGAGCGAGCGGATCCTGCGCGGCCACGCCGGCGACGGCGCGTTCTCGATACTGCGCGCGCTGATCGCCGATCTGCCGCGCAGCCGCACGCCATGGGCGCAGGTGCTGCGCGTGCAGCTTGCGCGCGGCCTCGCCCGCAAACCGGCGCTGACCTGGTCGCGCCCGACGCGCTCCTACATCGCCAACCAGGGCCGCGCCGGAAATCATCGGATGCCGTTCGAGCCGGGCTTCAGCCCGACCAAGAACGAGCCGCGGCTGGCGCTGATCATCGACGTCTCCGGTTCGATCGACGATCAGTTGATGCAGCGCTTCGCCACCGAAATCGAGACCATCACGCGGCGCCAGGAAGCCGGGCTGGTGCTGATCATCGGCGACGAGCGGGTGCGGCAGGTCGAGTTCTTCGAACCGGGCCGCCGCTTTGTGCTCAGCGAGATCGAATTCGCCGGCGGCGGCGGCACCAACTTCACGCCGCTGCTCGCCGAGGCCGACCGGCACAAGCCGGATATCACCGTGGTGCTGACAGACCTCGAAGGCCCTGCCGAATTCAAGCCGCGCTGGCCGGTGATCTGGGCGGTGCCGCAGCAACACGCGAATGCGGTGCAGCCGTTCGGGCGGCTGCTCGCACTCGATTGACGGGCGTGCACGACCAAAAGAGGCTCAGGAGCATGACATGCTTCAGGTGACCGGAATTCCGGATGCGTGCGACAATCTCGCGCCGATCCCGATGGAATGCGACGCGCCGTTTCTCGCGATCAAGGGCGAGCTGCCGCGCGAGCTGAACGGCACGCTGTATCGCAACGGCGCCAACCCGCAATTCGTCTCGCCGAACGCGCACTGGTTCTTCGGCGACGGCATGCTGCACGCGTTTCGTCTGGAGAACGGCCGCGCCTCGTATCGAAACCGCTGGGTCCGCACGCCGAAATGGCTCGCCGAGCACGAGGCCGGCCGGCCGCTGTACGGCGAATTCAACCTCAAGCTGCCGGACGCGCCGCGCTCGGTGCCGGAGGACGGCAACGTCGCCAACACCAACATCGTGTTCCACGCCGGCAAGCTGCTGGCACTGGAGGAGGCGCATCTGCCGATGCAGATCGAGCCGGGCACGCTGGAAACCCGCGGCTATTGCGACTACGGCGGCGCACTGAAGGGACCGTTCACCGCACATCCGAAGTTCGACCCGGTGACCGGCGAGATGCTGTTCTTCGGCTACAACGCCGGCGGACCGCTGACCCGCACGATGTCGTTCGGCGCCGTCGACGCGGCGGGATGCGTCACCCGGCTGGAGCATTTCAAGGCGCCGTATGCGGCGATGGTGCACGACTTCATCGTCACCGAGCACTACGTGCTGTTTCCGATCCTGCCGCTCACCGGCAGCATCTGGCGCGCGATGCGCGGCCGACCGCCTTACGCCTGGGATCCGCGCAAGGGCTCCTGCGTCGGGGTGATGAAGCGCTCCGGCTCGACCCGCGACATCCGCTGGTTCCGCGGCGAGGCCTGCTTCGTGTTCCACGTCATGAACGCCTGGGAGGACGGCACCCGAATTGTCGCCGACGTGATGCAATCCGAGGAAGCGCCGCTGTTCACCCACCCCGACGGCCGCCGCACCGATCCGGAGAAGGGCCGCGCCCGGCTGTGCCGCTGGAGCTTCGACCTCGCCGGTAACACCAACGCCTTCAAGCGCAGCTATCTCGACGACATCAGCGGCGAATTCCCGCGGATCGACGAGCGCCGCGCCGGCCTGCGCAGCGGCCACGGCTGGTACGCCTGCGCCAGCCCGGAAACGCCGATGCTCGGCATGCTGACTGGCATCGTCCATGTCGACGGCAACGGCCATCGCCGCGCCCGCTATCTGCTGCCGACCGGCGACACCATAGGCGAGCCGGTGTTCGTGCCGCGCATTGCCGACGCGGCCGAAGCCGACGGCTGGCTGCTCGCGGTGGTGTGGCGCGGCTGCGAAAACCGCAGCGATCTTGCGGTGTTCGACGCCTCCGACATTGCGGCCGGCCCGATCGCCCTGGTGCAACTCGGCCACCGCATCCCCGACGGCTTCCACGGCAACTGGGTGGCGGCGGGCTAGGTCGCGCACTTGCCGCTCCGCTGTCGTCCGCTATCACTCCTGGCACCCACGTCGTCATTCCGGGGCTCGAGCGAAGCTCGCGAACCCGGAATCTCGAGATTCAGGGCACTCCCGAGCCCGCAACGCAGATCGACGATATGGTCTGCGTTCACGTTGCGGAACATCTCGAGATTCCGGGTTCGCCGCTCCGCGGCGCCCCGGAATGACGGAGTGTGAGCGAGACTAACTACCTGCCCTCACCTCCCCCACCGGTCCTGCCAGACCTTCTCGCCGATCAGGCACGATACCCGTACCGGGCGCTGCTCGTCGGCGATCGGGACGATGCGGGCGGGCGGAGTGTGCCCTGCGACTTCCATCACCAGCTTGGTATGGATCGCTTCCTTGAACTTGGCGCGATCCTTGATGGTCACCACGAAGGCGCCAGGGCCGCCGATCACGCAATCTTCGTAGTAATAATCGAGATTCTCGATATCCATCATCGAGTAGGACGGTTCCTTCACCATGATCGGCAGGCCGTTGATGACGATACCCTTGGCGACCGCGGCGTCACGCGCAATCGTCACCGGCTCGCCGTTGTTGTTCGGACCGTCGCCGGAGATATCGATCACCCGGCGCAGCCCGTGATACGGGTTCTGCTCGAACAGCGGCAGCGCGAAGTTGATCGCACCGGAGATCGAGGTGCGCGAGGCGCGGCGCAGTGGCGCCTTCATGATCTCGGCCGCGACCGCGTCGGCCGACTCCGGCCCGTCGATGATCTGCCACGGCAGAATGATCTTCTGATCGCTGGAGGCGGCCCACTCGAAATACGTCACCGCGATCCGGCCGTTGGGGCCGGTCTTCAGGGTCTTGAGGAACTCGCTGGACATCAACGCCTGGGCATAGCCTTCGCGTTGCACCGCGAGTTCGTCGACATCCATCGAGTAGGAGACGTCGACCGCCAGGACCAGCTCGACATCGACCTGCTTGGCATCGTCGCGGGCGGCTGCGGATTGTGGCGCCTGATTGGGCGCGGCGACTGCGGCCACACCGGCGGCCGCCGCAGCGGCCAGCACAATTCCGATCGAGACCCACCCGCGCATCAGCAGCCCTCCGGTCGACCAAGCACGATGGTGACATGCAACTGAGGTGACGGAAAGCTGGCGGACCGGTTCCATCCCGATCACTTTCCAGTCACTGATGATCATGGTTCGTGAACAAGCAGCGGCCGGTTTCGCCGATGCCGCCGACGCTGTAGGATATGGCCCGCAGTTACTTCACCCAGCGAATCCACGGGTCGGCCCCGCATGAGCAACATCGACCTGAAGCCGAAGACCAAGGCCAAAATCAAGGTCGAGCGACCGAAGCTGCACAAGGTGATCCTGGTCAACGACGACTACACGCCGCGCGAATTCGTGGTGTCGGTGCTAAAGGCCGAATTCCGGATGACCGAGGATCAGGCCTACAAAGTCATGCTCACCGCGCATCAGCGCGGCGTCTGCGTCGTCGGCGTGTTCACCAGGGACGTCGCCGAAACCAAGGCCACCCGCGCCACCGACGCCGGCCGCGCCAAGGGCTACCCGCTGCTGTTTACGACCGAGCCGGAGGAGTGATGCGGACGGCGGGATTTCACCTCTCCCCGCGTGCGGGGAGAGGTCGACCCGACGGAGCGAAGCGACGACGGGTCGGGTGAGGGGGCGTCTCAACACGGCCGAGCCTCTCGGCCTTGCAGAAACGCCCCCTCACCCCAACCCTCTCCCCGCAAGCGGGGCGAGGGAGCCTATTCACTCGTGCGGCAGCACTGTGCTCAACTACCAACTATCGATTAGTTGGCTGTAGCGCGGCTCAGCATCGTCAGCGACTCTCCGGTCTCACAGCCCTTCAGCCGCGAGCGGGGTTTCGTCGGTCAGGCCATGCACACGTTCGGCGTGGGAGAAGCCGGCCATCGGGAATTCGCCGAGGTCGCTCCAGCCTTCCGAGCACAGACCGACGAAATCGCTGGAGGCGACCACGGTGCGGCCAAGTCTCGCGGCGAGCCGCTCCAGCCGCGCGGCGAGATTCACCGCCGGGCCGATGCAGGTGAAGTCGAGCCGGTTGCCGCCGCCGATATTGCCGTAAAGCACCTGCCCGACATGCAGTGCGACGCCGAACCGGAAGCTCTCGATGACGTGGCTGCCTTCGACGAAATTCAGCGCCGCGATGCTGGCGCGACACTCGTTGGCGGCGGCCAGCATCCGGCCGCAGACCTCGGCGGCGTCCGCGCCGTCGTCGGCAATCGGAAACACCGCCAGCAGGCCGTCGCCCATGAATTTCAGCACCTCGCCGCCGTGGCGCGCGATCGCCGTCACCTGACAGTCGAAATACGCGTTCAGCACCTTAACCATGATCTCCGGCGGCAGGCCGTCGGACAGCGCCGAGAAACCGCGCAGATCGGACAGCCAGATTGCGGCGCGCAGATGATCGGCATGGCCGCGGCGGATCTGGCCGGCGAGAATCCGGGCGCCGGCGCGGTTGCCCACATAGGTGTCGAGCAGCGTGGTGGCGATATCGCGCAGGCTGATCACTTCGACCAGCCGCGACAGCGGCGGCATCATCGCGCGCAGCGCCCCGAGCTGGACCTCGGTGAAGCCGCCGGGCTGCTTGGTGGCAAAGCTGGCGGCATGATAGCTGCCGTCGAGAAACCGCAGCGGCAACGCGACGTAGTCGGTGACGGCCTCGGCTCGCAGGTCGTCGAGGAATGGAAACCGGGCACTCTCCGGATCGTCGAGCCGGAAGCGGACCTCGACGCCGTAGTCGTACAGGATCTTCAGCGGGCTGCGCTGATACTCCTCGGACATCTCGACGTCCTGGGTGGTCGAACCGACCTCGACCTCGCCGTCGGCACGCCAGATGAAGCGGTGGCCGTAGATGTCTGGGTGCAGGGTCTCCACGAATACGCCGACCCGGTGCAGCGGCATCCCGGCGGCGACGAGCTGCTCGCAGGTCAGCTTCATCTTCATGGCCGGGTCCGGCTCGGAGCGCGCGCCGTCGCTCAGCCAGTCGAGAATGCCGCGGATCTGTTCGGAATGCATGACAGCACTCTAGCCGCCCGACGTGGCGATTTGTAGCAGGGCCGGACTCATGGCAGTCATCCGCCCGACTCCCGAGGCGGAAGTGAGGCCGTGAGCGTCCCGACCTGCGATCAGCCGCCGATTTGGCCGCGGTGGCGCAGCAGATGATCGGCCAGCACGCAGGCGACCATCGCCTCGCCGACCGGCACCGCGCGGATGCCGACGCAGGGGTCGTGGCGGCCCTTGGTCAGGATCTCGGTGTCGGCGCCGGCGCGATCGACGGTCTTGCGCGGGGTCAGGATCGACGAGGTCGGCTTCACTGCGAACCGTGCCACCACCGGCTGGCCGGTCGAAATGCCGCCCAGGATGCCGCCGGCGTGGTTCGACAGGAACGCCGGCCCCGCATTGCCGTGCCGCATCTCGTCGGCGTTCTGTTCGCCGGTGAGTTCGGCCGCGGCGAAGCCGTCGCCGATCTCGACGCCCTTGACGGCGTTGATGCTCATCAGCGCCGCGGCCAGATCGCCGTCGAGCTTGCCGTAGATCGGCGCTCCGAGCCCGGCCGGTACGCCCTCGGCGACGATCTCGATCACCGCTCCGATCGACGAGCCGGCCTTGCGGATGCCGTCGAGATAATCGGCGAACAACGCCGCCGCATCCTTGTCTGGGCAGAACAGCGGGTTGTTGCCGATCTCGTCCCAGTCCCATTTGGCGCGGTCGATCTTGTGCGGGCCGATCTGCACCAAGGCGCCGCGCACCGTCATGCCGGCGATCACCTTGCGGGCGACCGCGCCGGCCGCGACCCGGCTCGCGGTCTCGCGCGCCGAGGAGCGGCCGCCGCCGCGATAGTCGCGAATGCCGTACTTCGCCTCGTAGGTGAAGTCGGCATGGCCGGGGCGATACTTGTTCTGGATGTCCGAATAGTCCTTGGAGCGCTGGTCGGTGTTCTCGATCTGCAGCGCGATCGGGGTGCCGGTCGTCACCTGCACGCCGGTCTCGGGGTGCACCATCACGCCGGACAGGATCTTCACCTGATCGGCTTCCTGCCGCTGGGTGGTGAAGCGCGACTGGCCCGGCCGGCGGCGGTCGAGATCGCCCTGGATGTCGGCCTCGGTCAGCGGGATCAGCGGCGGGCAGCCGTCGACCACACAGCCGATCGCCACCCCATGGCTCTCGCCGTAGGTGGTGACGCGAAACAGATGGCCGAAAGTATTGAACGACATGGCGCAGACCGCCCCTTTTGGATTGCGCCGGTTTGGTAACGCGCCGGCCGGACAGGGTCAAACGGACCCTGAGAACCCTCTCCCCTTGTGGGAGAGGGTGGCGAGCGAAGCGCGCCGGGTAAGGGGTACGAGGGGAGAAGGAAAGAGCTCAGCTCACGATCTCGAAGCCACCGTCGCGGAACACGTAGACGGCGCCCTGCTGAATCGGGCCTTCCAGCGCCTCGCGCGGGGTCTTGAAGCCGAGCGCGACGAACAGGGTGCGGCCGGTGCCGACATGACCGACCGCGACGGTGTCGCGGGTCAGCGAGGCGACCCAGTCGGTGATGAAGGGCAGCCGCTGGGCGTAGCTCTCACCGCGCAGCGGGGCGACCGACCAGCGGTCGGCGTGGCGCGCGGCGTAAATCTGCGGATCGGAGCGCTGCATCTCCTGCAGGGTGAAGCCTTCCCAGGCGCCGTAAGTGATCTCGCGCAGCCGCTCGTCGATCGCGTAGCCTTCCGGCTGCAAGCCGAGCGCGCCGCGGACCAGCTCCATTGTGACGCGGGCGCGGCCGAGCGGGCTCGCCCGATAGTCGAGATCCGCAGGCTGCCGGCCGTCACGCCGCAGCAGACCGCCGAGCACGCCGCCGGCCGACGTCGCCTGCCCTCGCCCCTTGTCGTTGAGCGGAATGTCCCGCGTGCCCTGATAGCGCCCGGTCGCGTTCCAGTCGGTCTCGCCGTGGCGGATGAAGTAGATGGTGGGCATATTGCTCTTACGTCATTGCCGGCTTGGCCCGGCAATCCATCAAGCACGTCGATTTGAAGGATGGATGCGCGCGTCAAGCCCGCGCATGACTCAACTGTCAGTCCTTCCCGCCCAGCGAGATGTCCGGCGCATCGGGGTTCTTCATGCCGACGACATGGTAGCCGGAATCGACGTGATGGACCTCGCCGGTGACGCCGCGCGACAGGTCGGACAGGAAGTACAGCGCGCTGTCGCCAACCTCGTCGATCGTCACGGTGCGGCGCAGCGGCGCGTTGTATTCGTTCCACTTCAGAATGTAGCGGAAGTCGCCGATGCCGGAGGCGGCCAGAGTCTTGATCGGGCCGGCGGAGATCGCATTGACGCGGATGTTCTTCTCGCCGAGGTCGGCGGCGAGATAGCGCACGCTGGCTTCCAGCGCGGCCTTGGCAACGCCCATCACGTTGTAATGCGGCATCCACTTCTCGGCGCCGTAGTAAGTCAGGGTGATGATCGAGCCACCCTCGGTCATCAGCTTCTCGGCGCGCTGGGCAATCGCGGTCAGCGAGTAGCACGAGATCAGCATCGACTTGGAGAAGTTCTCCGGCGTGGTGTCGACATAACGGCCGTCGAGTTCGTCCTTGTCGGCGAACGCGATGGCGTGGACCACGAAGTCGATCTTGCCCCACTTCTCCTTCACCGCCTCGAACACCGCGTCGATGGTGGCGCCGTCGGTGACGTCGCAATGCCCGAGCACCAGGCCGCCGAGTTCGGCGGCGAGCGGCTCGACCCGCTTCTTCAGCGCGTCGCCCTGATAGGTCAGCGCGACCTCGGCGCCCTGGGCGCGGCAGGCCTTCGCGATGCCGTAAGCAATCGAACGATTGTTGGCGACGCCGAGGATGACGCCGCGTTTGCCCTGCATCAGGCCGGAAGCTGTCGACATGGGGTGTCCTATCGTCTTGCAATCGGCCTTCGACCTACACCACCGGCCGGACCGGGTACAGCCTATTGTCCGCGTGCAGTTTCAACCATTTGGGCGAGCCGAACAGAGCCGCCCGCGAGACCGAACGAGGCTGACACGGCGCGAGGCCGGAGGAGCGCGCCGGTGGCCGCGGCAGCCGAGGCCACGCTTCGCGACCGTCTTGATCCGCCTCAGCCGAGATCGCTACGCGGATTGTAGGGATGATTGTCCCGCCACTTCTGCATCAGCTTTTCGAGCTCGGCGTCGTGACCGTCGGGCAGGATGATGCGGGTGGTAACGAACAGATCCCCGGTCGCGCCGCCCTTCGGCAGCCCCTTGCCCTTGAGCCGGAAGATGCGTCCACTCGAGGTGTTCTTGGGGATCGACAGTTCGATCGTGCCGGTCAGCGTCGGCACCCGCACCTTGGCGCCGAGCACAGCCTCGTACAGCGTCAGCGCCAGTTCGAGCTTCAGATCGTTGCCGTCGATCTTGAAGTAAGGATGCGGAGCGATATTGACAGTGATCAGCAGATCGCCAGCGCGGTGACCGGGCGCGCTTTCACCCTGGCCTTTCAGCCGAATCTGCTGCCCCGCGCCGACGCCGGCCGGAATCTTGACGTTGAGCTCCTTGCCGGTCGGCAGCCGCACCCGCTTTTCGGTGCCCCGCGCCGCCTCTTCCAGCGTCACCGTCATCGAGACAGTCTGATCGAGATCGGGGGCGAAGCCGGTATCGAAATCGAAGCCCTGGCTGCGACCGCGCGGACCCGCACCGGCGCCGCGCGCGCCGGCCGCCCCGCCGAACATCGAATTCAGGATGTCCTCGAAGCCGGCCGCGCCGCCGAAGCCGCCACCGGGGCCGCCGCCGCTACGGAAGGAGTATTGCTCGAAGCCGCCGGAGCCGCCCGCGCGACCGCCGCCGCCGGGGAAGCCCTGAAAGCGCGGCTTGCCTTCGGCGTCGATCTCGCCGCGGTCGTATTGCTTGCGCTTGGCCTCGTCGCCGATGATCTCGTTGGCGGAATTGATTTCAGCAAAACGCGCGGCGGCTTTGGGATCGTTCTTGTTGCTGTCGGGGTGATGCTTTTTTGCCAGCTTGCGATAGGCGCTTTTGATCGCCGCAGCGCTGGCGTCCCGCTGCACCCCCAGGACCTCATAGGGGTCGCGCATCCGTCTCGTCTCCTTCAGGAATTCCAACTGTGGGCGAACGCCCGTCGCCAGTCATCTGGGGGTTTCATGTCTTTTTTGCAACCGGAATCGGCCCGATGGCGGACGCAATCGGTGGTTCAGGAACGCCGCCAAGGTTTGAGCGCGCGGATTTCCCAATGACCACGCGCGGTGCGGCAGGCTGCCCCCTGCATCCAGCTCTCGGTCTTGTCCCTGACATAGGAGGCGAGGAAGTCGCGACAGGTGCGGCCTTCGGCGCTGTAGGCGGCGGCCAGCGGCGTCACCGAGCCACGCGCGCCCGTTGCCGGGTTCTCCCACGGCTGGCTGGAATCCTTGTCCCCTTTGGTCAGAACGTCGGACGCCGCGATCCGCGCCAACGCCAGATCGGCCTCGGTCGGGCCGTCGTCCTTGGCGGGCAGCACCGCACTGATCGAGCCGGTGAAATCGCTGGAGTCCATCTGCGCGAACGGCCCGTCGCGGCCGGTCATGCCGCAGCCGCCGAGCGAGGCACCGATTAGAATCGCTATCATTGCCGAAAACGACGGCAGGATCGCCGATAGGCCAATGCGTTGCCGTACCCTATATAGGTCGAACCTAGACAGGACCTGCAGCGCGTTCCGGACCGCGGTGAAGCACAACTCGGATTCCCTCGCATGAGCGACCCTACGATCAGACCACAGAGTGAGTTAACGCCCGGTGATTTCACCGCGGCAGAGAATCCGTTTGCGCTGTTTACCGAATGGCTTGCCGAAGCGACGCGGTCCGAACCGAACGACCCCAATGCGATGGCGCTGGCCACGGTCGACGCCGAGGGCCTGCCTGACGTCCGCATGGTTCTAATGAAGGGCTATGACGAGCACGGTGTCGTGTTCTACAGCCACATCGCCAGTCAAAAGGGCCGCGAGCTGGCCGAGAATCCGAAAGCGGCGCTGCTGTTTCACTGGAAATCGCTACGCCGGCAGGTTCGGATGCGCGGAACGGTGACGCCGGTGACCGACGCCGAGGCCGACGCCTATTTCGCCACGAGGCCGAAGCAGGCGCAGATCGGCGCCTGGGCGAGCAAGCAGTCGCAGCCGCTGGAAAGCCGGTTCGCGTTCGAGCAGGCGATCGCCAAGGTGGCGGCGCGGCATCTGGTCGGCGAGGTTCCGCGGCCGCCGGGCTGGAGCGGCTGGCGGATCACCCCGTCGCGAATCGAGTTCTGGCACGACCGTCCATTCCGCCTGCACGACCGCATCGAATTCCGCCGGGACACCCCGGATCACCCCTGGACCAAGACAAGGCTGTATCCATGAGCCCCGACTCCCAAAAGCCGCGCACGCCCGAGAGCAACGCGCCGCGCCGGACCATGATTCTGACCGGCGCCAGCCGCGGCATCGGCCACGCCACGGTGATCAGATTCTCCAGCGCGGGCTGGCGAGTGATCACTTGCTCGCGGCACCCGTTTCCCGAGCAGTGCCCGTGGGGCGCCGGCCCCGAAGACCATATCCAGGTCGATCTCGGCGACCGCTCCGATACGCTGCGGGCGGTCGACGAGATTCGGGAGCGGCTCGACGGCGGCGCACTGCACGCGCTGGTCAACAACGCCGCGATCTCCCCGAAGGCACCGGGCGGCGCGCGGCTCGGCTCGATCGACACCGAGCTGGACACCTGGGAGCACGTTTTCCGGGTGAATTTCTTCGCGCCGATCATGATGGCGCGCGGGCTGATCGAGGAGCTGAAGGCGGTCAAGGGCTCGGTGGTCAACGTCACCTCGATCGCCGGCTCGCGGGTCCATCCGTTCGCCGGCGCCGCCTACGCCACCTCGAAGGCTGCGCTCGCGGCACTGACCCGTGAGATGGCAGCCGACTTCGGACCGGTCGGGGTCCGGGTGAACTCGATCGCCCCGGGCGAGATCGACACTTCGATCCTGTCCCCCGGCACCGAGAAGATCGTCGAGGAGCAGATCCCGATGCGCCGTCTCGGCACCCCGGACGAGGTCGCCAAGATCATCTACGTGCTGTGCACCGAGACCTCGTCCTACCTGAACGGCGCCGAGATCCACATCAACGGCGGCCAGCACGTCTGACCGGGCGGACAAGCCCGCGCCTCACCCCTAAAACACCGCCGCCCCGGTTCCGATCCTATCGGAACCGGGGCGGCGCAGATGGTCGCATCGGATGCGTGCGGCGTGGCGGCTGGGCGGCCACGCCGGTCGTCGTCCATCAATCGGCGCGGAATCGCCGCGGAGAGCGCCATCGCGCCGGCGACTGCAACGCGATCCCGGCGCTCGAACAATCGTCCTCCGATTCGTCATCGAGCAGCGCCGCCCCGCAGTGTCTGCACCGGCGGCCCTCGCCTGCGGCTGCGCGCGGGCCGATCGGCTCGGCACGATAGCTCGCGAGGTCGACGACGTTTCGGAGATCGGGGTTTACGACTGTTTCAACCATGCTGTCCTCGTAGCGTAGGCCAGCGTTATCGCAGCAAACTGATCTGCCAAATCTTCAGCCGAATGTTCGAATTTTACCGGACGCCGGCCGTCACGAGAGATGCTTTCCAAAGAACTGCGTCGCACGACTCCACGCCAGTTCCGCCGCTTCGCGATCGTGCACCGCAGCGCGCTGCTCGTTGACGAAAGCGTGGTCGGCCTCGTAGCGGAAGAATTCCGCTGACTTTCCAGCCGCTTTCAATCCGGCCTCGAACGCGTCGACCACTTCCGGCGTGCACCAATCGTCACGGTTGGCGAAGTGGCCCTGCATCGGCACCATCACGTCCGACGGCTTGGCGGCCTGCTCCGGGGGGATGCCGTAGAACACCACAGCGGCGCTCAGCTCGGGGATCTTGCAGACACCGATCACCGTGACCGCGCCGCCGAGACAGAAGCCGGTCAGCCCGACCTTGGCGCCATTGCGCGCCAGATAATTGACCGCGCCGCGCACCGTCTGGGTGGTGGCGTCGATGAAATCGAGCGAGCTCATCTCTTTGTTGGCGGCGTCCGTGTCGTGATAGGGCACCACCGTGCCGTTGTAGAGGTCGGGCGCCAGCGCGTCGAAGCCGGCCTGGGCGAAGCGATCGGTCAGTCCCTTGATCTGATCGGACAGCCCCCACCATTCCTGGATCACCACCACACCCGGTGCCCTGCCGCTGGCGGCATTGGCGAGATACCCGCGCGCTTCCTTGCCGTCCGGACGATTGAAACTGATCAGCGTGCCCATCGCGTCTCCCCTGCGCTCCTGCAAATGCTTTTGATTATTTTGTCCGGAGCGAGGACGAGATGCAATCGCTGCGCCGCAATGCGTCATGGATGCAGACAACAAAAAAGCCCCCGGAGGGGCTTTCCTGTCTGTTTGCGATGAGCGTCCGATCAGTGGACGTTGGACCACACCTTGCGCTTGGTGAAGTACAGCAGGCCGGACAGGATGATCAGGAAGATCATCACCTGCAGGCCGAGGCGCTTGCGGGCTTCCATGTGAGGCTCCGCGGCCCAGACCAGGAACGCCGAAACGTCCTTGGCGTACTGATCGAGCGTCTCCGGCGTACCGTCGTCGTAGGTCACCATGCCGGCCTGAATCGGCGGCGGCATCTTGATCGAATGGCCCGGGTACCACTTGTTGTAGAACGCGCCGTCGGGGAGGCTGAAGCCCTCCGGCGGAGTGTCTTCATAGCCCTGCAGCAGCGCGGCGATGTAGTTCGGGCCCTGCTCCTGGAACTGGGTGAACAGATCGAAGATGAACTGCGGGAAGCCACGCGAATAGGTGCGCGCCTTGGCCAGCAGCGACATGTCCGGCGGAACCGCGCCGCCGTTGGCAGCACGCGCGGCCTGCTCGTTCGGGAACGGCGAGTGGAAGGTGTCGGCGAGCCGGCCGGGACGCTCGAACATTTCACCCTGGTCGTTCGGACCGTCCTTGATCTGGGCTTCGGCAGCGATCGCCTTGACCTGATCGATGGTGAAGCCCGGGCCGCCCGGCTCGGCGAGGTTGCGATACTGCAACAGCTTCATCGAGTGGCAGTTGGCGCAGACTTCCTTGTAGATCTTGTAGCCGCGCTGCAACTGGGCGCGATCGTAGGTACCGAACGGACCTGCGAAGCTCCACTCCAGCGACGGCGGATTCTCGCCGCCTTCCGCCGCCTTGGCCGGCTGGATGCCGCCGACCATCAGGCTGCCGGCGAACAGCACCGCCGCGACGCCGGCCACCGCCTTGGTCACCTTGCCCTTGTTGAGGACGTCTTCGGCGATCGAGTTCGGCAGCGGCAGGGTCTTCTCCATCCGACCAAGCACCGGGAGCACGATCAGGAAGTAGGCGAAGTAGAAGAAGGTGAACACCTGGGCGAGCGTGGTGTAGATGCCTTCCGCCGGCTTCGAGCCGAGCCAGCCCAGCATCAGGCAGGTCGCCACGAAGGCCCAGAAGAACCGCTTGGCCATCGGCCGATAGCGGGACGAACGCACCTTGCAGCTATCCAGCCAGGGCAGGAACAGCAGCACGATGATCGCACCGAACATCGCGATGACGCCCAGCAGCTTGTTCGGGATCGAGCGCAGGATCGCGTAGAATGGCAGATAATACCATTCCGGCACGATGTGCGGCGGGGTCACGCCCGGGTTGGCCTGGACGTAGTTCTCCGCGTCGCCGAGGTAGTTCGGCATGTAGAAGATGAACCACGAATAGAACACCAGGAAGCACGACATGCCGAACACGTCCTTGAGGGTCGCGTACGGCGTGAACGCCACGGTGTCCTTCTCGGTCTTCGGCTCGACGCCGGCCGGGTTGTTCTGACCGGTCACGTGCAGCGCCCAGACGTGCAGCACGACCACGCCGGCGATCACGAACGGCAGCAGATAGTGCAGCGAGAAGAAGCGATTCAGGGTCGGGTTGCCGACCGAATAGCCGCCCCACAGCAGCGTCACGATGCTGTCGCCGACGATCGGGAACGCCGAGAACAGGTTGGTGATCACGGTGGCGCCCCAGAAGCTCATCTGGCCCCACGGCAGCACGTAACCCATGAAGCCGGTCGCCATCATCAGCAGGTAGATGATGACGCCGAGGATCCACAACACTTCGCGCGGCGCCTTGTACGAGCCGTAGTACAGGCCGCGGAGCATGTGGACGTAGACGGCGATGAAGAACATCGACGCGCCGGCGGCGTGCATGTTGCGCAGCAGCCAGCCGTAGTTGACGTCGCGCACGATCCGCTCGACCGAGTCGAAGGCGAGATCGACGTGCGGGGTGTAGTGCATCGCCAGCACGATGCCGGTCACGATCTGCACCGCCAGCATCATCGACAGGATGGCGCCGAACGTCCACCAGTAGTTCAGGTTACGCGGCGTCGGGTAGGCGATGAAGGAGGAATGAACGAGGCCCGCGATCGGCAGGCGCTGCTCCAGCCACTTCATCAAGGGGCTTTGTGGCTGATAGGTCGAGGGTCCGCTCATGATGCGATCCTAGTAAGCAATGGTACGGCGCGCGGGAACGTCAGCCGATCTGGACTTTGGTGTCGGAGACGAATTGGTAGGGAGGAATCGGCAGATTGAGCGGCGCCGGCCCCTGGCGGATGCGGCCGGAGCTGTCGTACTGCGAGCCGTGGCACGGGCAGAAGAAGCCGTCGTAGTTGCCCTCGTGCGCGATCGGGATGCAGCCCAGATGGGTGCAGATGCCGACCACGACCAGCCAGTTCTCGTGGCCTTCCTTGGTCCGCGCCTGATCGGTTTCCGGATCCTTCAGATCGGCCAGCGGCGTGTTGCGCGCTTCATCGACCTGCTTCTTGGTGCGGTTCATGATGTAGATCGGCTGACCGCGCCAGAAAACCTTGATGTCCTGTCCTTCGGCGATCGGCGTCAGATCGACTTCGATCGGAGCGCCGGCGGCGATCGTCGAGGCATCCGGGTTCATCTGCGAGATGAACGGCCAAACCGCAGCCGCCGCACCGACGGCGGCAACCGCGCCGGTTGCGATGTAGAGAAAATCACGGCGTGTCGGTTCCGCCGAAGCCTCTGTGGTCACGATCCAAAGCCCTTTCATCTCTGCGACCGGCACAGCTCTCTCGACAGATTTGCGAGATCATTGCCCGGGGAGGTCGCGAGATCGGCGGCCTTCAGATGCCCCGGGCCGCTTGTCATGGCCGGTCGGGTAGAACAGACAGTCCAGAATCGTTCTATTGGCACCCTTGCCGGTAGAGCGCAAGCCCGCGAACGGCTAATTGGCGCGCCTCGATCGATTCAAAGATGTGCCATGACACACCACACGTTATCGTTCAGTTGATAGGGAGCATTACGGGATGCGGATCGCCCTGTTTCAACCCGACATCCCGCAAAATACCGGGACTATTCTTAGGTTTTGCGCCTGTTTGAACGTCGAGGCGCACATCATCGAGCCGGCCGGGTTTCCGACTTCGGACAGGCATTTCCGCCGCTCCGGGATGGATTACCTGGATCAGGTGAGCATCGTCCGTCACGATTCCTGGCTAAAATTCGAGCAATGGCGGGAAAACGCGGGTTGCCGGCTGATTTTACTTACGACCAAAGGTGAAAGACCTTATTTCGAACAGCGTTACCAGCCGACTGACGTACTGATGCTCGGCCGCGAAAGCGCCGGCGTTCCGGACGACGTTGCAGCAGCAGCCGATGCGCGGGTGGTAATTCCCATGCAGCCCGGCCTGCGCTCGCTCAACGTCGCGATGGCCGCCGCGATGGTGACCGGCGAGGCGCTGCGGCAAGTCCAGTTTGTACAGTGAGGACCGACGCGTGAGTTACGCGGTTAAGGAGATATTTCTGACGTTGCAGGGCGAAGGTGCCCATGCGGGCCGCGCAGCCGTGTTCTGCCGGTTTGCCGGCTGCAACCTGTGGACCGGACGCGAGCAGGACCGCGACGAGGCCACCTGCAAATTCTGCGATACGGACTTCATCGGCACCGATGGAACGCTCGGCGGCCGCTACGCCGGCGCGGAGCTGCTCGCCGACACCATCGCCGAGCAATGGACCGGCGATCCGCGCGAGCGCTACGTGGTAATCACCGGGGGTGAGCCGCTGTTGCAGCTCGACGGCGAACTGATCGCCGCACTGCACACGCGTGGCTTTGCGATCGGGGTCGAGACCAACGGCACGATCGAGCCGCCCGACGGAATCGATTGGCTCTGCGTCAGCCCGAAGGCCGGTGCCGAACTGCGCATCCGTCGCGGCGACGAGCTGAAACTCGTCTATCCGCAGCCCGGCGCGATGCCGGAACAGTTCGCAGCGCTCGATTTCGAGCGTTTCTCGCTGCAGCCGATGGACGGCCCGGAACGCGACGACAACACCACCCGGGCGATCGCGTATTGCCTGATGCATCCGCAATGGCGGCTCAGCCTGCAGACTCACAAGATCACCGGCATCAGGTAGCTCGCGCCGTCGTGATCCGTCTGTCATGA
Source organism: Rhodopseudomonas sp. WA056 (assembly GCF_010906995.1). NCBI lineage: Bacteria > Pseudomonadati > Pseudomonadota > Alphaproteobacteria > Hyphomicrobiales > Nitrobacteraceae > Rhodopseudomonas > Rhodopseudomonas sp. WA056. Next base: position 46,494 of record NZ_QPFS01000015.1, read on the forward strand.
CGAATCGCTAGGCTGCCCGAAGGTCAACAAACCGACGGGAGCCGATCATGGACTTGAAACCGGGCGATATCGTCATGCTGAAATCCGGCGGCCAGGCGATGACGGTTGCCGAAGCCGGCGAAGACAGCGCCGTGTGCCTCTGGATGGGCGAAGAAGGCGATCTGTTCCGCGAGACGCTGCCGCTCGCAGTCCTCGATTCCATCGCGGTCGAAGTCGACGATGAGGACGACAACGACGATCTCGACGAAGACGAGCAGACCAAGGTCGCCTGAGCGGCGTCCGAACACGAGCGTCCTCTACCCTCCTGCACGGTCGCCGATTGCCCCGGCAGCCGTGTTCATGTGTAGCAACGGATCAGTACCGGAGACGCTTCCCACGCCTGTCGTCCGGTGGCCTGAGGTCGACGGCCTCGGGCTTATGGCCGGTTGTCTGCCGCATCGGGGCTGGCGCCGATGCGGAGACGCTTTACTCGACTGGGATTCAAAGCAGGTGATCGCGGGCGAACCGCGCCGCGGTCTGGTCGGCGATGGTGCGTAGTGCGGCCGGCTCGAGCGGAAAATCGGCGGCGAGCCAGGCATCTTCGGCCAGCGTCAGCACATGACCGAGTGCCGGTCCGGCCGCGAAGCCGCGGGCGAGGAAGTCCGCGGCCTTGAGCGGGAATGCCGGCGCCTGCCAGCGCTCCGGCAGCGCGATCAGAGCGTGCCAGGGAGCCGGATCGGCGCCACGCCCGGCGCGCGCCCAGGCCAGCATCATGCGGTCGTGGAACCGGGCTTCGCCGAGCCGATACAGACGCCGCCGCGCGGTGGCCTCGTCCATGCCGGCGAGCCGCCACCAGCGATGCCCCATCGAGTCGAGCCGCTTGGCTTCGGCGTTGGAGAGCCGCAGCCGCTGCGCCAGCCGTTTGGCGTCTTCCGTCACCGCGACCGCCAGCGCGCCGAGCCGCCGGACCGGATCGGCCTCGAGCCCGAGCGCGCGTTCGGCGCCGATCATCGCGGCGAAAGCGCCGAGATAAGCGACGCCGCCGAGCACCGCGAGCAGTAGCCCGCCGTCGGCCATCGCCACCACCGAGGCCTCGGCGCCGCCCGCGACCATCAGCTTCAGCATCTCCATCCGCAGCCGCTCGGCGGATAACGTCGAAAGACCGTCGCGGCCGCGGATGCAGGCCAGATAAGCATCGCGATCCGGCGATCCGGCGCCATAGGCGGCGTGGATGCGGAAGAACCGCAGGATGCGCAAGTAATCTTCGGCGATGCGCTGATCCGGATCGCCGATGAACCGCACCCGCCGCGCCGCGATATCGGCGAGACCGCCGACGTAGTCGTGCACCGTGCCGTCGGCTGACATCGACAGGGCGTTGATGGTGAAGTCGCGGCGCTGCGCATCGCGCGCCCAGTCGCGGCCGAATGCCACTTTGGCCTTGCGGCCGAACGTCTCGACGTCCTCGCGGAGCGTAGTGATTTCGAAGCCGTGGCCCTCGAGCACCAGCGTCACCGTGCCGTGCTCGATTCCGGTGGGCACCGCCTTGATGCCGGCGGCCTTGGCGCGCCGGACCACCTCGTCCGGCAGTGCGGTGGTGGCAATGTCGACATCGCCGATCGGCAGCCCGAACAGCGCGTTGCGGACCGCACCGCCGACCACCCGCGCCTCTTCGCCGTCCCCGTTCAGCAGCGCCAGTACCCGCGCCGCCGGTCCCGTATGCAGCCACGGCGCATCGCTGCGCACCGGCACGTCGGTCATTTCTCCACCCCAGGCACCAGCCTGCCGTTCTCCAGATGCGCCGGGACATAGGTCGATCCCGGCGGAGCGCCCGAATAATGCACAAGCAGCAGCAAGCTCAGAATCACCAGTACCAGTGCCGACGCCACCAGCCAGCCGACAACCCGCAGCGGCCACGACGAACGCTGCAGCATTGCCGAACGGGTCGCGATCAGGAAGACCGCGTAGAGCACGAAAGGTATGAGGAAAATTGCGAGCTCGGTGAGAACCACACGGATCATGGCAGGCAAACCCGTTCGTACAGCGCGCGCAAAATCCCGGCAGTCGCGCCCCAGATGTAGCGCTCGGCGAACGGCATCGCGTAGTAGGAGCGCTGCGCGCCGCGAAACTCCTTGCTGTGCAATTGATGATTGCCGGGGTCCATCAGGAACGCGAGCGGCACTTCGAAGGCGTCGTCGACTTCGGATTTGTTGATGGCGAGCTCGAAACCGGGCCGCACCCGCGCCACCGTCGGCAAGATCCGGAAACCGAAGCTGGTACCGTAGACGTCGAGATAGCCGATCGGCTCGACATAAGAGCGATCGAGCCCGACCTCTTCTTCTGCCTCGCGCAGCGCGGCGTCGAGCGGCGAATTGTCGGTGGGGTCGATCTTACCGCCGGGGAAGGCGATCTGGCCGGCATGGTCGTTGAGATGCGCCGCCCGCATCGTCAGCAGCACGGTCGGCTCGGCATGCTCGACCACCGGGATCAGCACCGCGGCGGGGCGGATCGGCCGCTCCTGGGCGATCGTGCGCAGCATCTGCTCGTTGCCGTGATCGCCTGCGGTCGGAACGATTGCGGCGTCGGTCAGCGCCGGCGGCACGTCGAATCGCAGCCGCCGCCGGGCGCGATCGAAAAATTCCATCGAACTGATACTGCGGCCAGTCGACTGCGTGCCCGTCATCGGTCCGGTCAATGCGCTTCCCTCGTCAGCTCGGCATCGGCCATGGCGAAGAACGAGCCGCCTGACACGATGCCGAACATCGAGTGACCATCGACCATCCGCTCCTCACCGATGTCAACAAGATCGTAGTACAATGCCCGCGTCACCTTGGCCCATAGGCCGGCACGAACGTGAAGGTACGGTGTCACTCCGCCGTCGGGGGCGAATTCGAACCGCAGCCCACTTTCGCCGTCGCACGTCACCCAATCGTCGACATTGGTACGAAAGCGCAGCAGCGGGCCGCGCGCGTCATGGTCCTTGATCATTTCGACGGCGAGAAACGGCGCGTCATCGACGATGATGCCGACCTTTTCGACCGGCGTGACCAGGAAGTGCTTGTCGCCCTCGCGCTTTAGAATGGTCGAGAACAGCCGCACCAAAGCCGGGCGGCCGATCGGGGTGCCGAGATAGAACCAGGTTCCGTCGGAGGCGATCCGCATGTCGAGGTCGCCGCAGAACGGTGGGTTCCACAGATGCACCGGCGGCAATCCCTTGCCACCGGCCGCACGCGCCGCAGCGTCACGGGCGGCCTCGGTGAGACCGTCAAGATCGTGCGATGAACCCTGCCCTTGCTTCGCCATTGTTTACCCTGACCCTCGAATTCTGAACTGGCACGATAGCTGCTCAATTTCGCCACGCGCAGCTTGATTTAACTCTCCACATCGTGATCCGCGCCATCTCGCGATGCTCATAATGTGGGGAAAGATTTGGTGAATGAAACCAGAGCCTTCGCCGGAGCGCGGCGAACCGCCTAACATGGCCTCATCAAGGGCAACCGGCCCGGCGGCGACAAGTTCGGACAGGAGAGACCAAGATGGCCGGCGCAGACAGTGTCGAGAAACTCGAAGACGTCATCGTTCGCTCGGCCGAGCAGGTCGCAGGTGAAGTGCGCGCCGCCAAGGAGGCGATCGCGACCGTGATCTTCGGTCAGGATCGCGTGGTGGAAAATACCCTGGTGACGATCCTGTCCGGCGGCCACGCGCTGCTGATCGGCGTCCCCGGTCTCGCCAAGACCAAGCTGGTGGAAACCCTGGGTGTCACGCTCGGGCTCGACGCCAAGCGTATCCAGTTCACCCCCGACCTGATGCCATCGGACATTCTCGGCGCCGAAGTGCTCGACGAGACCACTGCCGGCAAGCGGTCGTTCCGCTTCATCGCCGGCCCGGTGTTCGCCCAGCTTCTGATGGCCGACGAAATCAACCGGGCCAGCCCGCGCACCCAATCGGCGCTGCTGCAGGCGATGCAGGAGCAGCACATCACCGTCGCCGGCGCCCGGCACGATCTGCCGAAGCCGTTCCATGTGCTGGCGACCCAGAATCCTCTGGAACAGGAAGGCACCTATCCGCTGCCCGAAGCCCAGCTCGACCGCTTCCTGATGGAGATCGACGTCGACTATCCGGATCGCGATGCCGAGCGCCGCATCCTGTTCGACACCACCGGTGCCGAGCAGAGCGCACCGAAAGCGGCGATGAGCGGCGAAACGCTGCTGTCGGCGCAGCGGCTGGTGCGCCGGCTGCCGGTCGGCGACTCGGTCGTTGAAGCGATCCTGTCGCTGGTGCGCTCGGCGCGTCCGGGCCCCGAGGCCGGCGAACTCGGCAAGCTGATCGCCTGGGGTCCGGGGCCCCGCGCCAGCCAGTCGTTGATGATGGCGGTGCGCGCCCGGGCGCTGCTCGACGGCCGGCTGGCGCCGTCGATCGACGACGTCCTCGACCTCGCCGAGCCGGTGCTGAAACATCGCATGGCGCTGACGTTCTCGGCGCGCGCGGAAGGCCGCACGATTCCGGACGTAATCCAGAAGCTCAAGAGCCGGATCGGCTGATGGCGCAGCCCGGCGAGCATCGCACCCAGGAGACGCTGGCGGTCCGCCGTGCCGACGGCGAAAGCCGCTCGCTCGCGGCGTCGCTGCCGCGGCTGATGCTCGAGGCCCGCCGGATCGCCAACAACGTCACCCACGGCCTGCACGGCCGCCGCCGTGCCGGCGCCGGCGAGAACTTCTGGCAGTATCGCCGCTTCGTCTCCGGCGAGCCGGCCACGAGCGTCGATTGGCGCCGCTCGGCGCGGGACGATCATCTCTATGTCCGCGAGCTGGAATGGGAAGCCGCCCACACGGTCTGGCTGTGGCCCGACCGGTCGCTGTCGATGGCGTTCGCCTCCAAGGGCGCGCGCGACAGCAAGCTGGAGCGCGGCCTGATCGTGAGTTTTGCGCTGGCCGAACTGCTGGTCGCCGGCGGCGAACGTGTCGGCATCCCCGGACTGATGAACCCGACCTCCAGCAACAACGTCGTCGACAAGATGGCGCAGGCGATCCTGCACGACACCACCCATCGTGGCAGCCTGCCGCCGTCGTTCGTGCCGTCATCGCTGTCCGAGATCGTTGTGCTGTCCGACTTCTGGTCTCCGGTCGGCGATATCCGTCCAATGCTGGCCGGACTGTCGGCCTCCGGCGCCCACGGCACGCTGGTCCAGATCGTCGACCCGGCCGAAGAGAGCTTCCCCTATGCGGGACGGGTCGAATTCGTCGAGCCCGAAGGCGGCGGCGCGATCACCGCCGGGCGCGCCGAGAAGTGGGCCAGCGACTACGTCGCGCTGGTCGCCGCGCATCGCGACGCGATACGGCTCGAGACGTCGAAGCTCGACTGGCTGTTCTCGACCCACACCACCTCGCGCTCGGCCGCCGAGCTGTTGCTGTTCCTGCACGCCGGCATGACCACCGCCAAAGGCGCCGCCGGCAAAGCGGGGCGCGGCGCATGATCGGCAGTCTGCCCCTCGGCTTCGCGCAACCGCTGCTGCTGCTTGGTCTGCTGGCGCTGCCGGCGCTGTGGTGGCTGCTGCGGGTGATGCCGCCGCGGCCGCGGCGGATTGATTTCCCGCCGACCCGGCTGCTGTTCGACATCGCCCCGAAGGAAGAAACGCCGTCGCGGACGCCATGGTGGCTGACCGCGCTGCGGATGCTCGCCGCCGCGCTGGTGATCGTCGCCCTCGCCGGCCCGATCTGGAATCCGCAGACCGCCGCTGGCGGCAGCCAGGCACCGCTCTTGCTCCTGCTCGACGACGGCTGGACCGCGGCGTCGAGCTGGGAGGCACGGATCACCGCCGCCGACGAGCTGATCGCCGAAGCCGACAGCGCGCGCCGCGCGGTGGCGCTGGCACCGCTGTCGGAGACCACGCGCGATCCGGCCCTGATGCCGGCCGGCACCGCACGGGTGGCGCTGCGCCAGCTCGCACCGAAGCCCTACGCGGTGAACCGGTCCGAAGCGCTGCCCGGGATCGAGCGGTTCCTGAAGACCGCGGGCGATGCCGAGTTGGTATGGCTGACCGATGGCATCGACACCGGCCGCGGCAGCGAGTTCGTCACCGGGCTGAATCGGCTGGTGCAGAATCGCAGCGTCACCATCGTCGAGGGCGGCGCCCCGCCCGCCCATGCGCTGGTCGCCGCCGAGAACGCCGCGGCGAAGATGACCGTCAAGGTGCTGCGCGCGGCGACCGGCGGTCTCGACGCCGGCACGGTGCGGGCGCTCGACGGCAAAGGCCTGCCGATCGCCGAGGCGCGCTATAGCCTCGCCCCGGGCGCCTCGGAAACCGACGCCGCGTTCGAACTGCCGGTCGAATTGCGCAACGACATCGCCCGGCTGGAGATCGCAGGCGAACGCTCCGCCGGCGCCGTGCAGCTCCTCGACAAGCGCTGGCGCCGCCGCGCCATCGGTATCGTGTCCGGCGCAAGCAGCGACACCGCGCAGCCGCTGCTGGCGGCGACGTTCTATCTCACCCGCGCGCTGTCGCCGTTCGCCGACCTGCGCCAGGGCGAACGCGCCGCGCCGCAACAGGTGATCGCGCAATTCCTCGATCAGAAGCTGCCGATGATCGTGCTCGCCGATGTCGGCGCGCTGTCCCCGGAAATACGCCAGCGGCTCGATTCCTGGATCGAACAGGGCGGCGTGCTGGTGCGGTTCGCCGGCCCCCGCCTGGCACGCCAGGACGACGACGATCTGGTGCCCGTGAAGCTGCGCAAAGGCGGCCGCAGCCTCGGCGGCAGCCTGACCTGGGAGAGACCGCAGCAACTCGCCGCGTTCTCCGGCGACGGCCCGTTCGCCGGCCTCGCAGTGCCGGGTGACGTCACTGTCAACCGGCAGGTGCTTGCGGAGCCGGACGCGACGCTGCCCGGCAAGAGCTGGGCCTCGCTCGCCGACGGCACCCCGCTGGTGACCGGCGAGCATCGCGGCAAGGGTCTGGTGACGCTGTTCCACATCAGCGCCGACATGCGCTGGTCGAACCTGCCGATGTCCGGCACCTTTGTCGAGATGCTGCGCCGGCTGGTCGACATGTCCGGCTACACCGCGGCGCCCGGAGCCGGGGTCGCCGCCGATCCCAACGCCGCCGAGACGGTGTCGCCGCTGCGAAACCTCGACGGTTTCGGCGCGTTCGGCCCACCGCCGGCCTCCGCCAAGCCGATCCCGGCCGACTACCGCGAGCGCGGCACGGTGGAACATCCGCCCGGCTTCTACGGCCCCGCGGATAGTCCGATCGCCGTCAACGCACTGGCGGCCGCCGATCGGATCGCACCGCTCGACAGTTCGGCGATCAACGCCCGCCGCGCCGCCTACAGCAATGCCGAGCCGCGCGACCTGCGCGGCGCGCTGCTGGCCTCGTCACTCGGCCTGTTCCTGCTCGACGCGTTGATCGTCGCCGTGCTCGGCGGCGGGCTGGCCGCGCTGCTGATGCGCCGCCGCCGCACCGCCGCCGCCGCGCTGGCGCTGATCGTGGCGCTGCCGCTGGCGTCGATGCCGGTGCCGCTGCACGCGCAGAGCGCCAAGGACGAGTTCGCAATCAAGGCAACGGCACAGACCCACCTCGCCTATGTGATCACGGGCAATGCCGACGTCGACGCCATCGTCAAAGCCGGGATGAACGGCCTGACGCTGTTCCTGGCGCAACGCACCGCGCTGGAAGCCGGCGAGCCGGTCGGCGTCGATCCGGCGCGCGACGAATTGTCGTTCTTCCCGCTGATCTACTGGCCGATCGTCGCCGGCAGCCCGAAGCCGCCGCAGGCAGCGCTCGACAGGATCGACGCCTACATGAAACAGGGCGGCACCGTGATCTTCGACACCCGCGACGCAGTCGAAGCGCAGCCCGATCCCAGCGGCGCGTCGCAGACCCCCGGTATGGTGACGCTGCGCAATGTGCTGTCGTCGCTCGACGTGCCGGAACTGGAGCCGGTGCCGCGCGAGCACGTGCTGACCAAGACCTTCTATCTTCTGCGCGACTTCCCCGGCCGCTTCACCGATGGCCAGACCTGGGTCGAGGCGCTGCCGCGCGAAACCGACGATGACGACACCACCCGCCCGGCGCGTGGCGGCGACGGCGTGTCGCCGATTATCATTACGTCGAACGACCTCGCCGGCGCCTGGGCGATGCGACCCGACGGCCAGCCGATGCTGCCGCTGACACCGGGCGAGCCGCGCCAGCGCGAATTCGCCTTCCGCGCCGGCGTCAACATCGTGATGTACACCCTGACCGGCAACTACAAGGCCGACCAAGTCCACGCCCCCGCGCTGATCGAGCGGCTGGGGCAGTAGTTAGCTTATCCTTCGAGATGCCCGGCTTCGCCGGGCTCCTCAGGATGAGGGAGAGGTCTCGCTTGAGGCGGGACGACGAAGCGAGGACCTCATGGTGAGGAGCATCGCGCAGCGATGCGTCTCGAACCATGAGCGACGAGGAGAACAGCTTGCACTACGGCATCGCCTTTGCGCCTCTGGTCCCCACCCTCGTGCTGTGGGTCGCCGTCGCCGCTGTCGTGGTAATCGCGGTGGCGCTGCTACTCGGGCGGGCGCGCGGCGCCTGGGTGCGGATCGTGGCACTGGCGCTGATCGTGCTGGCGCTCGCCAATCCGTCGATCACCCGCGAGGAGCGCGAGCCGCTGTCGTCGGTGGCGGCGGTGGTGGTCGACAAGAGTCCAAGCCAGGATTTCGGCAAGCGCGCCGAAGAGGCCGAGCAGGCCAAGGAGACGCTGGTCGGCCGGCTGAAGCAGATCAGGGGGCTCGAAGTCCGCGTCGTCGAAGCTGGCCAGGCCGATGGCGAGACCGACGGCACCAAGCTGTTCGGCGCGGTGACCTCGGCGCTGTCCGACGTGCCGACCGACCGCGTCGCCGGCGCCTTCCTGATCACCGACGGCCGGGTCCACGACATCCCGGCGACCGCCCAGGCGCTCAGCTTCCAGGCCCCGGTGCAGGCGCTGATCACCGGCCGCAAGGACGAGCGCGACCGCCGCGTCGCGATTGTGGCGGCACCGCGGTTCGGCATCGTCGGCCAGACCCAGACCATCACCTACCGGCTCGACGACCAGGGCATCACTGGCGACCGCGCCCGCGTCACGGTTCGGCGCGACGGCGAGCTTCTGAATCAGCGCACCGTGCTGAGCGGCCAGACCGTCAGCATCGACGTCGAGATCAAGCACGCCGGCCAGAACATCGTCGAGATCGAAGCCTCGCCGGTCGATAACGAGCTGACGCTGGTCAACAACCGCGCCGTGGTGTCGATCGACGGCGTGCGCGACAAGCTGCGGGTGCTGCTGGTGTCGGGCGAGCCGCATTCCGGCGAGCGCACTTGGCGCAACCTGCTCAAATCCGACGCCAGCGTCGATCTGGTGCACTTCACGATTCTGCGGCCGCCGGAGAAGCAGGACGGCACGCCGATCAACGAATTGTCGCTGATCGCCTTCCCGACCCGCGAGCTGTTCCAGCAGAAGATCAACGAGTTTCAACTGATCATCTTCGACCGCTACGCCCGCCAGGGCGTGCTGCCGATGGCGTATTTCGACAACATCTCGCGCTATGTCAGGAACGGCGGCGCGGTGCTGGTGTCGGCCGGGCCGGACTACGCCTCGACCACCTCGATCTGGCGCACGCCGCTCGACACGCTGTTGCCGGCCGAGCCGGTCGGCGTCACCGAGAAGCCGTATCACGCGCGGCTGTCGGACGCCGGCAAGCGCCACCCGGTGACGCGCGGGCTCGAAGGCTCGGCATCCGAACCGCCGGCCTGGAGCCGGTTCTTCCGCACGGTCGACACCCGCAACACCACCACGGCGCCGCTGATGACCGGCGCCGACCATATGCCGCTGC
>NZ_QPFS01000160.1:0-9119 GCF_010906995.1 Rhodopseudomonas sp. WA056
CGGCAAGCCGATCAACCGCGCCGAACTGCTCGCCTGCGTGGCGCGATGGGCAGACGTCGGCGTGCCGCACGTGCCGTCGGAACCGCTGGCGCCGGTCGGCCTCGGTTCGGAGATCGAGCCTCCGGTGCGTGATCACGAGGCGCTGGAAGATCTGCGGCTGTTCGCCAGCGATGACGATATCGCCGGCTTCTTCGCCCAGCTTCGCGACGCCACGGCGCGTATCCGGGCGCAATGGCCGCACCACATCGATGCGTCGCAGCTCGACCAGGAGTCCCGCGCCGCGCTCGGAGCGGTGGCTCACAAGACCGTGTCGCTGGCCGGCCAGCTCGGCTTCATGCAGTTGGCGGCGGCGTGCCGCCGGATGGAGCGAGCCTGCCAGCCCAGCAAGGATATTCCCGGCGCTTTCGTCGCGCTCCACGACGCTTTGGACAACGCTGCTCCGGTGCTCGACGGAGCGCAACAACTGGTCTGAGCCGGGCCGGCGCGATATAAGAATTTCTTTTGCAATATCGAAGATATTGAAATTTCTCTTATTTATACGGTTGTGGTCAAAGTCGTCCCGCAACGCAATCCGGCGCCGATCGGCATCGCGCGAGCCGCGCGATCAGGCTTCCGAACGGCGTCCGATCATCCTGCCGCCTCGGCCGGACAGGGCTTTCAAGGAGGACGACATGAACGAGACAACCACCATCCGCGGCAAGGACCGGTACAAGTCGGGCGTGATGGAATACAAGAAGATGGGCTATTGGGAGCCCGACTACGAGCCGAAGGACACCGACGTCATCGCGCTGTTCCGCGTCACCCCGCAGGACGGCGTCGATCCGATCGAAGCCTCCGCGGCGGTTGCCGGCGAATCCTCGACCGCGACCTGGACAGTGGTGTGGACCGATCGCCTGACCGCGGCCGAGAAGTACCGCGCCAAGTGCTACCGGGTCGATCCGGTGCCGAATTCCCCCGGCCAGTACTTCGCCTACATCGCCTACGACCTCGATTTGTTCGAGCCGGGCTCGATCGCCAACCTGACCGCGTCGATCATCGGCAACGTGTTCGGCTTCAAGCCGCTGAAGGCGCTGCGGCTCGAGGACATGCGGCTGCCGATCGCCTACGTGAAGACGTTCCAGGGCCCGGCGACCGGCATCGTGGTCGAGCGCGAGCGCATGGACAAGTTCGGCCGGCCGCTGCTCGGCGCCACCGTCAAGCCGAAGCTCGGCCTGTCGGGCCGCAACTACGGCCGCGTGGTGTACGAAGCGCTGAAGGGCGGTCTCGACTTCACCAAGGACGACGAGAACATCAACTCGCAGCCGTTCATGCACTGGCGCGAGCGCTTCCAGTACTGCATGGAGGCGGTCAACAAGGCGCAGGCGCAGACCGGCGAGATCAAGGGCACCTACCTCAACGTCACCGCGGCGACGATGGAGGACATGTACGAGCGCGCCGAATACGCCAAGGAGCTCGGCTCGATCATCGTCATGATCGACCTCGTGATCGGCTACACCGCGATCCAGTCGATGGCCAAGTGGGCGCGCAAGAACGACATGATCCTGCATCTGCATCGTGCCGGTCACTCGACCTACACGCGGCAGCGCAATCACGGCGTGTCGTTCCGCGTCATCGCCAAGTGGATGCGGCTCGCCGGCGTCGATCACATCCATGCCGGCACCGTGGTCGGCAAGCTCGAAGGCGATCCGGCGACCACCAAGGGCTACTACGACATCTGCCGCGAGGACTTCAACCCGATGGCGCTGGAGAACGGGCTGTTCTTCGACCAGCATTGGGCCAGCCTCAACAAGCTGATGCCGGTGGCCTCGGGCGGCATCCACGCCGGCCAGATGCACCAGTTGCTCCACCTGCTCGGCGAAGACGTCGTGCTGCAGTTCGGCGGCGGCACCATCGGCCACCCGATGGGCATCGCGGCCGGCGCCACCGCCAACCGCGTCGCGTTGGAAGCCATGATCCTCGCCCGCAACGAGGGCCGCGACTACCTGCACGAAGGCCCGGAAATCCTCGCCAAGGCGGCGCAGACCTGCACGCCGCTGAAGGCCGCGCTCGACACCTGGAAGAACGTGACCTTCAACTACGAATCCACCGACACCCCCGACTACGCGCCGACCCCGTCGGTCTCGGTCTAAAGGAGCGCACCCATGCGACTGACCCAAGGCTGTTTCTCGTTCCTGCCCGATCTCACCGACGAACAGATCGCCGCCCAGGTGCAATACGCGCTGTCCAAGGGCTGGGCGGTGAACCTCGAATTCACCGACGACCCGCATCCCCGCAACACCTATTGGGAGATGTGGGGCCTGCCGATGTTCGATCTGCAGGACGCCGCCGGCGTGATGATGGAACTGAACGAATGCCGCAAGATTTACGGCGACCGCTACATCCGGCTGTCGGCGTTCGACTCCTCGCACGGCTGGGAGTCGGTGCGGCTGTCGTTCATCGTCAACCGCCCGAAGGACGAACCCGGCTTCCGGCTCGACCGTCAGGAGGTCGACGGCCGCAACATGCGTTACACCACGCGCGCCTATTCGGCCGACAAGCCTGAAGGCCGCCGCTACGGAGGCTGATCGTGGACACGACAGCAACGACGCCCAATGGAGACGACGCGCCGCCCGCGCGCGTCGATCTCCGCGCCGAGTTCAACGAAGTCGGCATCGGTGAAGTGCTCGATCAGCTCGATCGTGAGCTGATCGGGCTGAAGCCGGTGAAGACCCGCATCCGTGAGATCGCCGCGCTGCTGCTGGTCGAACGCCTGCGCAAGCGGATGGGACTCGCCACCGGCAACCCGACGCTGCACATGTCGTTCACCGGCAATCCGGGCACCGGCAAGACCACGGTGGCGCTGCGCATCGCCTCGATCCTGCACAAGCTCGGCTTCGTCCGCCGCGGCCACGTCGTCTCGGTCACCCGCGACGAATTGGTCGGGCAGTATATCGGCCACACCGCGCCGAAGACCAAGGAAGTGCTGAAAAAGGCGATGGGCGGCGTGCTGTTCATCGACGAGGCCTACTATCTATATCGCCCGGAGAACGAGCGCGACTACGGCCAGGAAGCGATCGAGATCCTGCTCCAGGTGATGGAGAACCAGCGCGACGATCTGGTGGTGATCCTGGCCGGCTATGCCGACCGGATGGAGAAGTTCTTCCAGAGCAATCCCGGCTTCCGCTCGCGGATCGCCCACCATATCGACTTCCCGGACTACACCGACGGCGAATTGCTGACGATCGCCGAAGGCATGCTGAACGAGCAGAACTATCACTTCGCCCCGGAAGCGAAGGCCGCCTTCGAGCGCTACATCGGCATCCGCAAGACCCAGCCGTTGTTCGCCAACGCCCGCTCGATCCGCAACGCGCTCGACCGTATCCGCCTCCGCCAGGCCAACCGCCTGATCGCCGACCTCGACCGCTCGCTCACCGCCGAGGACATCATGACGATCGAAGCGGGCGATGTGCTGGCGAGCCGGGTGTTCGGGAAGGGTGAGGGGACAAACTAATCGGCGGTCATTCCGGGGCGCGCGAAGCGCGAACCCGGAATCCGGAGGTTGTTGCGACGCCGGATGCTCCACAGCTCGGGATTCCGGGTTCGCTCGCTGGCGCGAGCGCCCCGGAATGACGGGTGTGGGGCTGGCGGACGCTTATCCCTGCAATGCCTTCAGCACGTCGTCCGGGCGCTCGACCATCATGGTGTGGCCGGCGCCTTTCAGAATGACGGTGCGTGAGCCGGCGATTGCTGCTGCCAGGGTCTTGCCGTTCTTGGTCGGGGTCATCATGTCGCGTTCGCCGAGGATGAACAGCGTCGGCACCGTCACCTTTGCGGCGGCCGTCAGCGCGTCCTTGTAGTCGTTGCAGGCGGACAGATCGTTGAAGATCACGCCGGGCTTGTTGGCTTCGAGCACGCGTACCGAGCCGCCGTGCATCCACAGGCCGGGCGCGAGGTTGCCGCCGATCTCGGCGTCCGGGCCGAGGCCCCAGATCGTCATCATCGCAACTGCCGCGGGATCGTTGGCTTCGGCGGCTTTCAGCAGGTCGGGGCCGACCGCCATGGTCGAGGTGGTGCCGATCAGCGCCAGCGACGCCACCTTGGCCGGGTGCCGTGCGGCGGTCTCCAGCGCGATCAGCGAGCCCATCGAATGGCCGATCAGCTTGGCAGCTTGCGCGCCTGTGGCGTCGAGCAGCGCGGCGATCCAGTCGGCCATTTCGGCGATCGTCTTCAGCGGCTCGCCGCCGGAGCGGCCGTGGCCGGGGAGGTCGGGCGCCAGCACGGCGTAGCCGTGATGCGCGAACCAGCGCGTCTGCAGCGCCCACACCGAGCGATCGAAGCCGGCGCCGTGGATGAACACCGCGGCCGGCAGCGACGCGTCGAACGGCTTGCCGCCGGTGGCAACGAAGGTGTCTGTCCCGTTGACCTTGATCTGCATGACTCAGCCCTTCTGCGAAACGCGCAGAGCCTGCGCCAGGTCAGCGATAATGTCGTCGGCGGTCTCGATGCCGACCGACAGCCGGATCAGCTCCTCGCCGATCCCGGCGGCCTTCAGTTGTTCGGCGCTCATCTGCTGATGCGTGGTCGAAGCCGGATGAATCACCAGCGTCTTGGCGTCGCCGACATTGGCGAGATGGCTGGTCAGCCGCAGCGCTTCGATGAACTTGCGGCCGGCGGCGCGGCCGCCCTTGATGCCGAACGAGATGATCGAGCCGGCGCCGTTCGGCAGCAGCGTCTTGGCCAGTTCATAGTCGGGGTGGTGTTCCAGCGTCGGATGCAGCACCCAGTCGACTGCCTTGTTGGCCTGGAGGAAGTCGAGCACCGCCTTGGTGTTGGTGACATGCCGATCCATCCGCACCGGCAGCGTCTCGATGCCCTGCAGCAGTTGGAAAGCGTTGGTTGGTGACAGGCAGGCGCCGAAGTCACGCAGGCCTTCCATTCGCGCGCGGATGACGAAGGCCGGCGGGCCGAACTGCTCGTCGAAGACGACGTCGTGATAGCCGGCATAGGGCTCGGTCAGCGTCGGAAACTTGCCGGAGCCACGCCAGTCGAACCGGCCGCCGTCGACCAGCACGCCGCCGATCGCGATGCCGTGGCCGCCGAGCCATTTGGTCGCCGAATGCATCACGATGTCGGCGCCGAGTTCGATCGGCTTGCTCAGGTACGGCGTCGCGAAAGTGTTGTCGATCAGCAGCGGAATCTTCGCCTCGTGGGCGATTCCCGCGACCTTCGGGATGTCGAGCACTTCGAGGCCCGGATTGCCGATGGTCTCGCCGATCATCAGCCGGGTGTTCGGCTGGATCGCTGCCGCGAGGCCGGCGTGATCGCGCGGCGCGACGAAGGTGGTGGTGATGCCGAACCGCGGCAGCGTGTGCGCGAGCAGGTTGATCGTGCCGCCGTACAGCGAGGATGAGGCGACGATGTGATCGCCGGCATTCAGCAGCGTCGCGATCGCCAGATGCAGCGCTGCCATGCCGCTGGCGGTCGCCACCGCGCCGACGCCGTTCTCCAGCGCGGCGATCCGCTCTTCCAGCACCGCGATCGTCGGGTTGGAAATTCGCGTGTGGGGGTGGCCGGGCCGCTCCATATTGAACAGCGCCGCGGCGTGGTCGGTGTCCTGAAACACGTAGGACGTGGTCTGATAGATCGGCACCGCGCGCGAGCCGGTCAGCGGATCGGGATGCTGCCCGGCGTGCAGGCTGAGGGTTTCAAATCCGGGCGGTTTGGGTGCGGCCATGATGTGCTCGGGTTGTTTCCTGAAGACTTGTTAGTTGGGCTCCGTCATTGCGAGGAGCGGAGCGACGAAGCAATCCAGGCTCAGTGCTCGGCGCTTCTGGATTGCTTCGCTTCGCTCGCAATGACGGGGAGGGGTTGTCTGAATGGCTTTATGCCACGCTCACGCTTCGGCGTCAGCCTTACCGACCGCCCACAGCGCGAAGGCATAGACGATCGCGATCTCGTCGAGCCGGCTGAAGCGGCCGGAGGCGCCGCCGTGGCCGGCGCCCATGTTGATGCGCAGCAGCACCGGGCCGCCGCCTGTCATGGTGGCGCGCAGCCGCGCGACCCATTTGGCCGGCTCCCAATAGGTGACGCGGGGATCGGTGAGGCCGCCCATCGCCAGGATTGCCGGGTAGTCCTTCGGCGCGACATTGTCGTAGGGCGAGTACGACAGGATGGTCTTGAAGTCGGTTTCACTGGCGATCGGGTTGCCCCACTCCGGCCATTCCGGCGGCGTCAGCGGCAGCTTGTCGTCCAGCATGGTGTTGAGCACGTCGACGAATGGCACCTCGGCGACGATGCCGGCGAACAGGTCGCCCGAGCGGTTGGCGACCGCGCCCATCAGCATGCCGCCGGCGCTGCCGCCGTGGGCGACGATGCGCTTGGGCGAGGTGTAGTTCGCCGCAATCAGTGCGCGGACGCTGGCGGCGAAGTCGTCGAACGAATTGGTCTTCTTCTCGCGCTTGCCGTCGAGATACCAGCCCCAGCCCTTGTCGGCGCCGCCGCGGATATGGGCGATCGCATAGACGAAGCCGCGGTCGACCAGCGACAGCGCGTTGGCCGAAAAGCCGGCGCCCATCGCGTGGCCGTAGGAGCCATAACCATACAGCAGCAGCGGGGCCTGGCCGTCGAGCGTGAGGCCGGCCCGATGCAGGATCGACACCGGCACCTCGGCGCCGTCGTCCGCCTTCGCCATGATCCGGGTGGTGACGTAATCGGCCGGATTGTGGCCGGAGGGAATCTCCTGACGTTTGCGCAAGACGCGCTGCCGCGTCGCCATGTCGTAGTCGTAGACTTCCGACGGCGTCGTCATCGACGAATACGAGAACCGCAGGTTCGTGGTGTCGAACTCGTAGCCGCCGATGGTGCCGAGCGAATAAGCGGTCTCGGCGAACGCGATGGCATGTTCGTCGCCGGTCGCAAGATCGCGGATGGTGATCGACGGCAGCGCATTGGCGCGCTCCAGCCGGATCAGGTGGCCGGTGGTGAGATCGAAATCGATCACATAGATGCCGGCGCGATGCGGGATCAGGTCACGCCAGTTGTTGCGGGTCGGCTCAGCCAGCGGCGCGGTGACGATCTTGAAGTCGATCGCGCCGTCGGCATTGGTCAGGATGAACAGTTCGTCGCCGCGGTCGCCGAGCGAATACTGCACGCCGAGTTCGCGCTTGGCGACCAGACGCGGCGGTGCGGTCGGATCGGAGACGTCGATCAGCCGCTGCTCGGAGGTCTCGTGATCGCCGCCGGCGATGACGCAGAACCGGCCGCTGGTGCTCTCGTGGATATGGGTGAACCAGCCGGAGTCCGGCTCTTCGTAGATGAGAAGGTCGTCGGCCTGCTGGGTGCCGAGCTTGTGCAGCCACACCTGCATCGGGCGGTGGTTGTCGTCGAGCTTGACGTAGAAGAACGCTGTCGAATCCGCGGTCCACACCATCCCGCCGTCGGTCTCTTCGACCACGTCCGGCAGATCCTGCTTGGTCGCCCAGTCGCGGACGCGGATGGTGTAGTATTCGGAGCCCTTGGTGTCGGCGCTCCAGCCTTCGAGCTTATGATCGAGCGAATGCCGGCGGTCGCCGAACTGGAAGTAGTCGTGGCCCTTGGCCAGTTCGTCGCCGTCGAGGATGATGTCGATCTCGCCGCTGCCGTCGCGCGCGACGCGGCCGTACAGCGGATGCTGGCCGCCCTCGCGATATTTGCGCAAGTAAGCGTAAGGCCCATCCGGCGACGGGACGCTGGAATCGTCCTCCTTGATCCGGCCGCGCATCTCAGCGACCAGCTTCTTCTGCAAACTCGTGGTGTGGCCGAGCACGCTGTCGGTGTAGCCGTTCTCGGCCTCGAGATAGCTGCGGATGTCCGGATCGAGCAGCGACGGATCGCGCAGCACCTCCTGCCAGTTCGGATCCTTCAGCCAGGCATAGTCGTCGGTCAGCGTGATGCCGTGGGTGGTGAAGCTATGCGGACGGCGCGGCGCGACCGGCGGTTGCTGGTTGGCGGCACGGGGCAGGGCAGAGGTCATCGGCAGGTCTCGTTCAGGGTGGGTCGGGCAGGCTTAGCACGTTTCCGCCTTGCGGCGCCGGGCGGATTGCGCTGGATAGGCGCCGGGCGCCGGTTCCGGCGGCCCGATGTGGACAAGTGACGGGATTGGATGATGGCGGATTTTCACGGCGTGTTCCCTTATCTGGTGTCTCCGCTCGATGCGGAAGGCCGCGTTCGCGCCGATGTGATGGGCCGGCTGTGCGACGATCTGATCCAGGCCGGCGTGCACGGGCTGACGCCGCTCGGCTCGACCGGCGAATTCGCCTATCTCGGCACCGCACAACGCGAAGCGGTGGTGCGGGCGACGATCGAGGCCGCGCAGCACCGCGTGCCGGTGGTCGCCGGCGTCGCCTCGACCTCGGTGGCGGATGCGGTGGCGCAGGCGAGGCTTTACGAGAAGCTGGGCGCCGACGGCATTCTGGCGATTCTCGAAGCGTATTTTCCGCTCAAGGACGCGCAGATCGAAAGCTATTTCCGCGCCATCGCCGATGCGGTCGAGATTCCGGTGGTGATCTACACCAACCCGCAATTCCAGCGCTCGGATCTGACGCTGGATGTGATCGCCCGGCTCGCCGAGCATCCGCGGATTCGCTACATCAAGGACGCGTCGACCAATACCGGGCGGCTGCTGTCGATCATGGGTCGCTGCGGCGACGCACTGCAAGTGTTCTCGGCCTCGGCGCACATTCCCGCGGCGGTGATGCTGATCGGCGGCGTCGGCTGGATGGCCGGCCCCGCCTGCATCGCGCCGCGCCAGAGCGTTGCGCTGTACGAGCTGTGCAAGACGCAGCGCTGGGACGAGGCCTTGAAGCTGCAGCGCAAGCTGTGGCGCGTCAACGAAGCCTTCGCCAAATTCAACCTCGCCGCCTGCATCAAGGCCGGCCTGTCGCTGCAAGGCTACGACGTCGGCGATCCCGTCCCCCCGCAAGCCGCGCTGACCACCGAGGAGCGGAAAGCCGTGGAGAAGGTACTGGCGGAGATCGCGTAAGTACGCCACGCGTCGCAGCGCGCTCCCCTCCCCCTTGCGGGGAGGGGTAGGGGGTGGGGGTCCCCAGGCACTGCTTGTCTTTGAGCGTCCAGAACGTCGTGGCGCAACTGTCGTTCAGCAC
>NZ_QPFS01000161.1:0-9031 GCF_010906995.1 Rhodopseudomonas sp. WA056
TGAGCGTCTCGTGGGCTCGGAGATGGGTATAAGAGACAGGATCACTTGCGGGCCGTCCCGCTCGTCCCCGGCGGCCGGGATCGACATCAACTCGCGCGCATCGGAACCGCCAGTTAGCACCGTGCCATATAACGTCTTGATTCGCTCGGCATCCGCAATGCACGCGCCCAGGCCGCGCGCGAGATCCATCGTGATGTGATGCCCGCCGACCGCAAATCCGGACGCATGCACGAAGCGGCCGCCCGAATAGACCGCGATCGTCGTGGTACCAGCTCCCATCTCGACCAGTGCGGCGCCGAGATCGACTTCGTCGTCGGTCAGCATCGACAGGCCGGCGACGTAAGGGCTCGCCGCCATCGCCTCGACGTTGAGATGGCAGCGCTCGACGGCGAGCATCAGGTTCTTGGCGACGGTGGCGTCGGTGGTGACCACGTTCATGTCGACGCCGAACTGCCGCGCCACCATGCCGCGCGGATCGCGGATGCCCTTGACGCCGTCGAGCGTGTAGCCGACCGGGAGCGCGTGCAGCACGGCGCGGCCGATGCCGGTGGCGTGGTGCATGCCGGTCGAGGTGACGCGGCTGATGTCCTCGGCTGTCACGGCCCCGCCCTTGATGTCGGAGGCCGCTTCGATCAACTGGCCTTGCAGCCGGCCGGCCGAGACCGACAGCAGCACCGACTCAACCCGCACCTTGGCCATCCGCTCGGCCAGCGCGACGGCGTGACGGATCGCCTTTTCGCACTCGCCCATATCGACCACCGCGCCGGCCTTGACGCCGCGCGACTGGATCTGGCTGAAGCCGACCAGCTCGATGGCGTGGGTGCGGCCGCGCAGCGCATCCTGCGGCGGGCACGGCTTCAGCCGCGCGATCATGCAGGCGATCTTGCTGGTGCCGATGTCCAGCGAGGCCACCATCGCGGTGCGATGCGGCGGCATCGGCCGGGTCTTCGGGGTCTGGGTGCGATCAAAGCCGGTCACGCGTCACCAGCCTTTTTCTTGATTTTCTTGTCCTTGCTGAACAGCTCTTCGCGCGCCTTGAAGGCGGCGTCCGACAGCCGCACCGTCAACCGGTCCGGCAGCCGCATGTCGATCGCGGTGATGTCGCGCGAGAACAGTTTGTCGTCGTTGTCGAGCTGGCTGAGCAGCGCCAGCGCATTGCCGACATCGTGTTCGGGCATCCGGATCACGAGACCGGAAGTGAGCCAGACGTTCCAGCGCCGCTCGCCAACCAGGGCGACGGCGCGGGTCTGCGACCACACCTGCGGATAGCGCTGAAGCAGCGCCAGGAAATCCTTGGCGCGCTCGCCGGCCCCCTTCCCGACCACCAGCGGCAGCGACAGGAAGCGCCGCGCCACGTAAGGTTCGAGCACCTCGCCGTCGTCGGCAATCACCGACATGTGGCCGTCGAGCTGCCAGCGCGCGAACGCGGTGCGCTCGACGATGTCGATCTGCAGCTCGCCGGGATAGAATTTCAGCACGGTCGCATCGGCGATCCACGGGTTCGCCTTCAGCTTGTCGCGGATCGCAGCGGCGTCGAGAAACAGCAGCGAGGAGCGGCCGGTGATGCCGCCGATCGCCAGGATTTCGTCCTGGGTGAGCTGTTTGCGGCCGGCGATCGCGACCTGCTTGATGCGGAAGCCGGCGAGGTTGGCGGCGGCATTGCGGGCATCGTCCAGCGCCTGAACGAACTCGTCGACGTGACCGCCCTTGACGATTCCCATACCGGCGCTGGACAGCAGGATCAGCGCGGTGAAAGCGACGCCGACCCGCCGCGGCAGCCAGCGCTCCAGCGCCGCGATCAGCCCGCGTTGCGGCTCGGGCCGCACCAGACGTTGCGGCTGCGCCTGCTTCTTGCGCGAACGACGCTCGCGCAGCAGCGCAGCCACCGCCAGGGCGACCGCCATCAGGTCAGACTGAAGCCTCGACAGTCGCGACGACCGGGCGAGGCGCCCTCCACCATCCATTGCCAGAGCTCGTTACACGTTGCGCCCGCACCTATTTCCGGGCAATGGCGCAGGTGACCTCTCGGTGGTTCCGGACCCGCCCGCGGGCCGGACCGCCTGCCCCAATGCAAGACCGAAACGGAAAACAAGCTCCGCCCGGCTTACGCCACGACAGCCGAGCGCCAGGATGCGCCGCCAGCGTTAACCTTCGGCCCTCCTGGTAAACAAAACGTAAATCAGGCCCGTGCAGGCCCGAATTTGTTGCGTCCGGAGAAGGATTTGCAGCGAAAGCGCGGCAGTTCTGCCCGGCCTTCGGATGGAACCTGCAGGCTGTCCGGTCAGCTCCGGACGCTGCGCCCGGCCAGCGCGATCTGTCCCTTCAGGAAGTCCACGAAGTCGATCCCCTGCGCCTTCAAGGCCTTGGGATAGAGCGAGGCGCCGGTCAGGCCGGGCAGCGTGTTGGTCTCGAGGAAGATCGGACCATCCTTGCCGACGATAAAGTCGGAGCGCGAGTAGCCGCGGCACGACATCACCCGATGGGCCCTGACGGCATAGTCCATGATCATCGTCGCGACCTCCGGTGCAAACCGTCCGGGGCAGATCTCCTGGGTGGATTTGGCGAGATATTTCGCCGTGTAGTCGAAACCGCCATCGGCCGGCACGATCTCGATCGGCGGCAGCGCCAGCAGCGAGCCGTCCTCGGCTTCGAGCACGCCGCAGGTCGCCTCGACGCCGGCGACGAACGGCTCGATCAGATAGTCCTCGGTCTTGGCCGCCTCGCGCACCGCGACCAGATCCTGCCTGGCGTTGATGAAGAACAGCCCGTAGCTCGAACCGTCACGGGTCGGCTTGGCGATCAGCCGGCCATGGGTCTCGAGCGCGGCCTCGGCGTCGGCTAGCGCGATGCCCACCGAGGTGCGGACCCCGGCGATCGCGGCGAAGCGCTTGGCGGCGGCCTTGTCGAAGGCCAGATGCGAGGCTGCGGCGCCCGAACCGGTGAATGGTACGCGACGCAGCTCGCACATCGCCTGCAACTCGCCGTTCTCGGCGACGCCACCGTGGAGGCCGAGCACCAAGAGCCTGTGCTCGGCCGCGGCGCGGTCGAGCGCGATATCGAGCGGACCGACCATCTCGCCATCGGGGGCGAAGGGCTCTTCGAACGGCCTTGCGTGCGCCAGCAACGTTTGCGCGGTGACGCAATGAACGCGATCGTCGTCGTTCCAGAACCACAAATCCGCATCCGGCAGCGCGCGCTGTAGCGCCTGCGCCGAAGCGACCGAGACCAGTCGCTCTTTGCTGGTGCCGCCGAACAGAATGGTGTGTCGCATCATCGATCCGCCGCGCGGTCCCTGCTGGTGTCGAAAATCGCCGCTGCGTCCCGCGGGGCCGGCGCGGCGCAATCTTGCCGATTTGGCCGATTCGGAGAAGCGGCGGTTACGACGACGCAGAGGTGCGCCGCAGACAGACGAAGCCCCAGATCAGCAGCACGACCAGCGCCGGTGTCACCAGCCCGATCACCCGCAGCGGCTGCCACACGCCGCCTTCGGTCGCCACCATGCCAAACCACATCAAGCCCGCCCATGCGATCAACGCCGGCACCAGGCTGACCCGCCCCGTTCGCCGCCACGCCTCGATCTGCACCACCGCGACCAGCGGCGCGGCGAACGCGACGTAGTTCGGCTGCGACACGGACAGCATCACCGGCAGCGCCGCGGCCAGCACCGCGCCACCGATCAGCAGCGTTTCGCCCGCCTGCGGTTGCGCCCCGTTCAAGCGCCAGAACCGGCCGTGACCGGCCCATACCAGGGCAACCAGAAAGACCGCATCGAAGGCGAGTTGCCCGGCGGTGGCGAACAGCGGCAGCGTGTCGGTCGTCGGCAGGCCGCCGGCGGCGATGCGAGCCAGCATCGCGCCGATGCTGAGCATGTCGTAGGACGTGAAGGTGATCTCGCCTGCGATCTTCGGATTGGGCACGCCGGTGAAGATGCCGCTGAGATGCTCGGTCCACATCGCTTGGTACAGCGTTACGACTTCCGACGGCCCCAGGCACAGCATCGGCACGACGAACAGAAACACCAAGCTGAAGCCGGCGGTGGCGAGCACGGTCCTGAGATCGCCGCGGAGCACCGGGAAGATCAGCAGCGCCAGCGGGAACAGCTTGATGGTGAAGCCGAGCGCCAGCGCGCAGGCGGCCAGGTTGGTCCGGCCGCGCACATACAGCACCAGGAACGCCACCATGGTGAGCAGCACCACCGCGCTCGGCTGCCCTCGCCCGAGGCCGTCGCCGAAGAACGGCAGCAATGCGGCCAGCGGCCCGAGCCGCAGCAGCCACCACGCGTTCCAGCCGGTCTGATCGAGCGGCTGCGGTGCGACGCGTTGCAGCTCACGCGCCCACAGATCGACCGCCACCAGCATCGCGATCGCCCCGACGACGTACCAGGCCGCAACCGACACCGGGAGCGGCAACGCCCAATCCGGCTTGGGGAAGCCGTCGAGCGGATAGGCGAACGGCCCCATCAGCAGCGCGAAGGTCGGCGGATAGTGATAGGTCCAACCGTGGTGATCGGCGACCTGGTACAGCGGATAGCCTGTCCACACCGCCCAAGCGGCGCGGAAGAACACCTGCACGTCGCCGAAGCCCTGCACCGCAGAGCGCCGCACCACGACGGGAAGGTAGATGCACAAGGCCAGCGCGACCGCGGCGATCAGGAGGATTTCGTACCAACGCAGAGCCCGCCAGCGGGGTGCAAATTGCGAATGCAAGGCGGGATGCTCCATCTCGGCCAGCGGTGTACTTCGCAGCCCGGTCGGGCGGAACCGTGGCGCTCCACCCCCCGATACGCGCAGAGCTGCCAAACCCCTCGCGCCGCTTTCCGTGGACGATCGGCGTGAAAACGGCCATGGTTCGTGCCGATCCGGCGTCTTTTGCGCCCGAAATGCCAATACCCCGCCGCTGCGACGCTGTTTCCTGCGACAGCGGGAAACAATGAGAAACAGATGATTCAAGCCTGGCTCGACCTTCCTCCCTTCGGTACCTTCGTCACTTTGGCCATGCTGTACTACGGCGTGACGGCGCTGCTGATCGCAGTGGTCTTCGCATCGCCGCTGCGCGGTCCGATCGCGAGGTTTCAGGGCGTGGTCGCGCCGTTCTTCTCGTCGGTGGCGGTGCTGTTTGGTCTGCTGACCGGCTTCCTCGGCTACGATGTCGCCGAACGCAATCGCCAGGCGACGCGCGCGGTGCAGGCCGAGGCCGGCGAGCTCCAGAACGTCTACACCCTCAGCATCGCGGCGGCGTCGGACATGCGCGACATTCGGGTCGCACTGAAGGATTATACCCGTTCGGTGCTGAAGAACGAATGGCCGACCGTGAACGGTTTCGCCGCGCCGCCGACCAGCATCGCCTACGACAGGATGCTGAGCGAGATCAGCGCGCCGGCGATCACCCGCGACTCCGGAGCGGCGGTGCACGTCGCGCTGCTGAGTTCGGCGGTGCGGGTCGGCACCGCCCGCAACACCCGGATCAGCCTGTCGACCGACCGCACCAGCGATCTGAAGTGGATTTCGGTGATGTTGCTCGGAGTCATCACCCAGGTCGCGCTCGCGCTGGTGCATCTCGACAAGCCGCGGGCGATGCTGGCGGCGCTGACCGTTTTCGCGACCGGAGCGATCGTCGCGCTCGGCCTGATCGCGCTGCAGGAGGATCCGTTCAACGGCATCTTCCGGGTATCCGCGGTGCCACTCGAACACGTTCTGTCGCTGCCGGACACGCCTGAACTACCAGTCAGTCCGGCACCGCCTTCGCCAGCAAAGCCCTGAGCCGGCACTTCCGAATGCTCGCTTCGAGACGCCCGGCTTCGCCGGGCTCTCGGGAAGAGAACTCAGTGGCCTCGACAACGGCCGGAGCCGATTCAATCAATCGATCAAGCGCACCGGTCGATAGCGCCCCGACGGCGGGCTCAACGGTGGTCGGGCGCTATGCCGATCCGCTTGATCTCCCATTGCAGCTCGACGCCGGACTGCGCCTTGACGCGGGCACGCACGGTCTCGCCCAGCGTCTCGATATCGGAGGCGGTCGCCTCGCCGGTGTTGATCAGGAAGTTGCAATGCATCTCCGAGACCTGGGCGCCGCCGATTCGAAGGCCGCGGCAGCCGGCGGCATCGATCAGTCGCCACGCGCTGTGACCAGCCGGGTTTTTGAAAGTCGAGCCGCCGGTCTTCTCGCGGATCGGCTGCGCCAGTTCGCGGTGCGCCTGCACCTCGTTCATCTTGGCGCGGATGTGATCCGGCGTCGCCGGGGTGCCGCGCAACCGCGCCGAAGTGAAGATCAGCGCAGGATCCGCGCCGCTGTGGCGATACGAGAATTGCATCGCGGCGTTGTCGAACAGTTTGCGGGTGCCGCTGCGATCATACGCGGTGGCGTCGATCAGCACGTCCTTGGTCTCGCGGCCGTTGGCGCCGGCATTCATCCGCAGCGCACCGCCGATCGATCCGGGAATGCCGTAGTAGAATTCGAGGCCGCCGAGCTGCGCAGCGGCCGCGGTCTCGGCCACGCGCTTGTCGAGTGCGGCGGCACCGGCATGCACCACCTCGCCCTCGACCCGATGCTCACCGAAGCCGCGCGGCGACAGCCGGATCGCGACACCCGGCAGCCCGCCGTCGCGCACGATCAGATTGGAGCCGAGCCCGAGACACATCACCGGAATCTCCGGCGGCAGCCGCGACAGGAAGTAACCGAGGTCGTCCTCGTCGGCCGGGGTGAACAGCACCTGCGCCGGCCCGCCGACGCGAAACCAGGTGAGCGGCGCCAGCGGCTCGTTGCCGAGCAACCGCCCGCGCAACTCCGGCATCGCGGCTTTCAGCTCGGGGGTGATATCGGGGAAGTTCAGTACAGCCAAGAACGATACTCCGGGTTCTGATCCTTCATGTCCTCGAACAGCCACACCATGCGATCGACGAACCAGGTCTTGGCGAGGATGACGACCATCATGCCCAGCAAGGTGACGGCGAGATCGAGCACGATCAGGCCCCAAGCCAGCACCGGCAGGCCGCACATCGAAATTCCCGCGGCGACGCCGGGAACGATGCGATGCCGCTCGGGAATCTCGTCGCGTTTCAGTCCGACCCAGATTCGCTCGCCGAGCACAGCTTTCGAGGCCCAGCTTTCGGTCGAAGCCGGCGGCGGAAACGCGCGCGGATTCCACGCCAGCCAGGCGATCGTCAGAGCGACCGGCACGAGAGCCCACCAGCCGATCCAGTCCCGGCTCCAGATCGCGAGGACCAGCACCGGAAACGCGGCGTAGCGAGTCCACACGCTCCACGGATTGGCGTGCCGCTTCCAGGTGTCGTCGCTCAGGACCGCCATCGGCGCCTCGTGTCCGTCAGCCGCCCAACGCCTTCAATTCGCCGGGCAGCGCGTAGGCCCATTGGGTGATGTTGCCGGCTCCTAAGCAGACCACGTAGTCGCCGCTGCGCGCCAAGCCGGCGACGACGCCGGCGAGCGAGGCGGAATCCTGCAACGGGACGACGTCGCGGTGGCCGTGAGCGCGCAGGCCGAGCACGAAGTGATCGCGGTCGATCCCTGCGATCGGCGCTTCGCCGGCCGGATAGACGTCGGCGACAATCACCGCGTCGGCATCATTGAAGCAGGTGCAGAACTCTTCGAACAGCGACTGCAGCCGGGTGAAGCGATGCGGCTGCACCACCGCGATCACCTTGCCGGCGGTCGACTGCCGCGCCGCCTTCAGCACCGCCGCGATCTCGACCGGGTGGTGGCCGTAATCGTCGATGATGGTGACGCCGTTCCACTCGCCGGTCTTGGTGAAGCGGCGGCGCACGCCGCCGAACGCCGCAAGCGCCTTGCGGATAGTGTCGTCGGACAGGCCGAGCTCGTGCGCCACCGCGATTGCCGCGGTGGCATTGAGCGCGTTGTGGCGGCCCGGCATCGGCAGCATCAGATCGGCGATCTCGTGCGCGGTGCCGGCCTTGCGGTCGCGGAACGCGACCTTGAAGGTGGACCCGCCGCCGCTCGGCGTCAGATCGAGCAGCCGCGCGTCGGCCTGCGGGTTCTCACCGTAAGTAATAATCCGGCGATCTTCGATCTTGCCGACCAGAGTCTGCACCACCGGATGATCGATGCACATCACCGCGAAGCCGTAGAACGGCACGTTCTCGACAAAGTTGCGGAATGCGTCCTGCACCGCATCGAAGGTCTTGAAGTGATCGAGATGCTCGGGATCGACATTGGTGACGATCGCCACATCCGCCGGCAGCTTCAGGAAGGTGCCGTCGCTCTCGTCGGCCTCGACCACCATCCAGTCGCCGGCCCCGAGCCGCGCATTGGTGCCGTAGGCGTTGATGATGCCGCCGTTGATCACTGTCGGATCGAGGTCGCCGGCATCGAGCAGCGCCGCCACCATCGAGGTGGTGGTGGTCTTGCCGTGGGTGCCGGCGATGGCGACGCAGCTCTTCAGCCGCATCAATTCGGCCAGCATTTCGGCGCGCCGCACCACCGGAATGCGCTGGGCGCGCGCCGCCAGCAGTTCCGGGTTGTCGCGCTTGATGGCGGTCGACACCACCAGCACGTCGGCGCCCTTGATGTTGTCCGCCTGGTGGCCGACGTGGATCTGGATGCCCTTTTCGCGCAGCCGGTTGACGTTGGCGCTCTCGGAGGCGTCGGAGCCCTGCACGGTGTAGCCGAGATTGCACAGCACCTCGGCGATGCCGCTCATGCCGATACCGCCGATCCCGACGAAGTGGATAGGTCCGATCTCGCGCGGCAGTCTCATGGGGAGGTCTCTATCGTTGCTCGCCGCGCCCGGATGGTCCCGGGCGTTCGCGATTCAGGTCACTTCATGCAAGACGGGGATGGCCGGGACAAGTCCGGCAAATGCGCCGTTGCGAGGTTTTCGTCCGCCCGGCCTTAGACCTTCGCGACACGGCCGACGACGTCGGCGAGGCGTTCGGCGGCGTCCAGACGGCCAATTTGGCGCGCTGCGGCGGCCATTTGGGCCAATTTGGCCGGATCGGCCGCCAGCGCCGTGATCTCGGCGGCGAGCCGGTCCGGGGTAAAATCCGGTTTAACGATGCGG